>QIJM01000339.1 GCA_003232445.1 Paraglaciecola arctica | reverse complement strand
TATTTATTAGTTATTGCCAAATCTTGGTTGGCAAATACGGCTTCATTCGCCAGATAGTATGGGTAAGCTTTAGCTAACATAAAAACTCCTAGGTAATATCCGGATTAAATAGCTTCACTACGCTGGCGTAGTGTTTGATTTAAGGTTTTGTCATTTAACGAGTAATCCACTGGCACATCTATTAAATGTACACCAGGCTCAGCTAAACACTTTTGAACTTGTGGAAGCAACTCATCGGCCGCAGCAATACGCCAGCCTTTACCACCATAACTTTCTACGTATTTAACAAAATCTGGGTTGCCGTAATCTAAGCCAAAATTTTCGAATCCCATATTAGCTTGTTTCCATTTGATCATGCCGTAAGCATCATCACGCAGAATGATCACAACTACATGTAATTTGAGACGCACAGCCGTTTCTAACTCTTGGCTGTTCATCATAAATCCACCATCACCACATACTGAGATCACTGGCCTATCTGGATGCACCATTTTAGCCGCCAAAGCCGAAGGTAAACCTGCGCCCATCGTTGCTAAGGCGTTGTCTAGTAATAATGTGTTTGGCAATGCCGCAGGATAGTTACGTGCAAACCAAATTTTGTACACACCGTTGTCGAGCGTGACTATGCCATCATCTGGCATCGCAGTACGAATATCTCTGACAAAACGCTCAGGTAAAATTGGGAAACGATCGTCGTTTTCACTTTCAGCTTTATGTTCAAGATAAGCGTTATGGGCTTTAGAGAAGAAACTAAAGTCCCAGTTAGCTTTGGCGACAACCTGCTCTTTCATCTGCCAGATAGTATTGGCGATATCACCAATCACTTCTAGTTGAGGGAAATACACTGGATCAACAGCTGCTGGCTCAAAGTTTATGTGGATAACCTGTCGGCCGTCATCCTTCATAAAGAAAGGCGGTTTTTCTACCACATCATGGCCAACATTGATGATTAAGTCAGCGCTATCAATAACACGATGTACAAAGTCACCGGCTGACAAGGCCGTGTTACCCATAAATAAATCGGCGCTTTCGTTAAGTACACCTTTACCCATTTGCGTGGTGACATAAGGAATGCCGGTTTTGTCTACCAACTCTTTCAGCATTTTGGAAGTTAATTTACGGTTAGCTGCGGCACCGATAAGCAACAATGGTGACTTAGCCGCTTCAATCATTTCGACGGCTTTACTAATCGCTTTATATTCGGCAATAGGACGACGACTGACACTAGGTGACAACAAATGAGCACTAGTGGCTTCAGCCGCAATGTCTTCAGGTAATTCAATGTGTGTGGCACCGGGGCGTTCGTCATGGGCTAGTCTAAATGCTTCACGCACCGCAGAAGGAATACGATCGCCACTGACCAGTTGGGTGGTATATTTGGTGATAGGGCGCATCATATCGACAGCATCAATCACCTGAAACCGCCCTTGTTTACTGGTTTTAACTGGCTTTTGCCCTGTTATCATTAACATCGGCATCGCACCTAATTGTGCATAAGCAGCAGGAGTAACAAGATTGGTTGCGCCAGGGCCTAATGTAGATAAACACACACCGACCTTGCCAGTTAATCGGCCATAGGTAGCAGCCATAAATCCTGCGCCTTGCTCATGGCGAGTCAAAATAAGTCTAATTGGTGACTCTCGTAAAGATTCCAATAAGTCGAGGTTTTCTTCACCTGGAATGCCAAATATGTATTCCACGCCTTCTGCTTCGAGGGCTTTTACAAATAAATCCGACGCTTTCATGGGCGCTCCTATTGTGTTTGTAGGGTTATTAGCCAACAACTATAGTAGTGAGGGTTAACAAAAATTTAAGATCATGGCCTTAACTTGTTTTTCTACTCATATAATCTGTTTGTTACTAGTGCAAGTAAAGTATAAAAAAACGATTAGTTAAATCACTTTTTTATATAGCATTGAACTCACAAATAATTTTCGACTGATAAAAGTTAGTTTCGACACATTTGCCTAACCTTAGTCTTTCAAATTCGACTAATCAATCAAGAACTGTCGCAAAAGCGCATCAGTACTACAACTCTATCGGCCTAAACGCAAATAGTCCCTTGCCTTTTTTTTAGCCAAGCAATACCATTTACAGCAACTTTTTAGGAGTAAGTTTTTTTGATTATGCGCAAGCAAATAGTTTTACTTTTTTTATGCATCGCTAGCAGTCTTTTAAGTGTTCAGTCGCTGGCTCAAGAACCAAATGATAGTGAAGGTGAGACTCGTTATATTTCTGACGATTTATTTACTTATCTTCACGCGGGTCCTGGACGAAATTTTCGAATTCTAGGCTCTGTTGTAGCCGGTACTCGTGTGACTTTTCTGCAAGAAGACACTGAGAGCAATTTTGTCGAAATAATTGATGATAAACAACGGACAGGTTGGGTTGATGCAGAATTTATTAATGTCAGTAGAAGCGTTAGAGAATTGGTTCCTGGTCTACAGCAACAGGTAGAAAGTACTGAAAAAACAATCCTCCAACAGCGGGAGAGTAATGATTTACTTAACCAACAAATAATCGATCTCACTTCGCTGAATACAAACTTAAAGAAGAAGCTGAGTGATGTTGAAAAAGAAAATGTAAAAGTAACTCAAACACTTGCCGAGCACGACCAAACAGCACAAATGGAATGGTTCACCCGCGGGGGAATTGTTGCAGTCATTAGTTTGCTTTTAGGGATTATCCTTACTTATTTGCCCAAGAAGA
>QIJM01000116.1 GCA_003232445.1 Paraglaciecola arctica | reverse complement strand
TAACTAGTGCAACGTCTCATTGAATTTATGCTACCTTTTCGCAATTCATCATATTGGCCAATGAGATATCAATCAAGATTTTAAAGCTGGAGATCATCTCTCGAAGCTCTCGTTTTGCGTCTTCTATCTTGTTTGAAATCTTGATTGCCCTCTCTTGGGGCGTCTTAGCCTTTGTGTTTTTAAACACATCGGAGTTTATGCTTTCCACAATGAAACTTAGATACTCATGCTTCGCGCCAATGGTTGAAGCAAGGCGGCTCCAATCATGCTCTGAAACCTTATCCCAGTCATCATGAATGAGATTAGTCATAAGTTTCAATTGTTTTCCTAGGAATTTTCCGGTCATTGATGATGATTCCTCCTGCAACCAGTAGAGGAGTTTTCGTACCGTTTTTCCCCTTAGCTCTTTGCCATCGTAGCTCCATTTGAAGGGGTGAGCATATTGCTGATTCCAGGTGTTGTTGAAATCCATAATATTTTTGGATAACTCCGCTTTAGAACGAACGCTGCTGCCATCGAGACAGTTTTTCTTCATAATACCGAACCAGTTCTCAATCAGGTTGAGCCACGAACCATGACAGGGTAGAAAATGAAAAACAATTCGTTTGTCTGTACTAGCGAGCCACTTACGCCGATCCTTCACGCCCTGTAATTCAGGTACACCTACACCACATAATTCACCCACAGCCTCACACACTTCTATCGTCGAGTGAGAAGCGTAATTGTCGCAGATGTAATGAAGCGCCTCTGTAGAACTCACGGTGTTAACATGTCGCTTGAAGACCTCAATGATAGTCGTTGCGGTGTGGTCTTCAATCACTTCTGTGAAGGTTTTCCCCGTACTCACTTCAAGCACAGAAAAAACCGATACCGAACCGTGGCGAATATACTCCACTTCCCGATACTCGAGCCGATTTGGGGCTACGGGGACGCGAGGCGCAATGTGTTCCAGTGCCTGGATACCGGTGCATTCATCAAAACAAAATAGGTTCTTTCGTACGTTCGCATAAACGCCAATGATATGCTCCATCTTAGTGAAAAAATTTGGGTCGCTGAGTTGCAAAAAATAACGAAACCGGTGGGGTCTTAAGGCATGCGCGCCAAGCAGACGATGAATGCTGGCGCGACTGATCACAACGTCTTCGCCCAAAAACTCGGGGTTGACTTTAAAGTACTGACAGGCCGTACTAAGTGTCCAGCGCGCATAACCAGGAAGAGTCTGGAACTGACAGAAGAAGGCAATAACTCTTTGGCTCGTATCTGCTGTAAATTTTGGTTTCGCTCCGGCTCTGGCTCTATCGTCAATACCATGGTTGCTACCGAAGCGTTCCACCCATGTGCGTACTGTCTGTATATGACAACCTAAAAAGCGGGCGATATGAGTGTTTTCAATGTTATTTTGATAGAGAGCCATGATGCTCAAACGAACCCAGAGCCTCGGTCGTTGAGCGTTATAATCTCGCCTTGTATGTTTCCTGATCTGTTGCGGGGTTATCTCATTATTCAAGATTTTAAAGAGTTTTTTTTACCGCGTCCAGATGAGAGGGCAACGTGCTTTTAATTTCGGAAAGCCCCATATCAGCCAAGTGGTAAAGGATGCTTCTAGGGGAGAGATCATATTGGCATCGCTCTTTGAGGTGCGTCGAAAGACCTTCACCGCTCATTTTTCCATCCCGTACCAAGTCGATGACAAACTGCTGAATAAGCTCTCCTTTTATCGTCGGTGTAAAAATATAATTGCTCTGTTGTCCGCGTCTTTGATCTAACAGTCCAGTAATATCCTCTGCGATCAGTTTTTTTGCTAATTTGCCAACACGATCCTCAGAGAGTTGAAGTGCTTGGGCGACTTCCTGTCGATTGAGCATTCGATTATTGAGCAAGCACAGTAAAATAGATTTAAGCAGCAATGGGTTGGCATTCGGGATCTGGATGTGAAGCGAATCGCCGAAGCGGATTTGATGATAATTATCATCTTCTTGCAATGACACCGTAAACGGTTTCGCTAGGATGGGTGAGGACTTGGGCTTAAAGGATGATGTTTTGGATCTTCGGTCTTCTAAAGCGCCAAGGCCTTGGTTTTGCAGTCGATAAAGAAGCGTCCGTAATGTGCCGGGCTTAAAGTCCAAGACAGAACAAATCATGGGCTTACTTGCACCTAGAAGAAACAAAGCCCAAGCTAGAATTCTATTAACAACTCTATCTCCAAAAATGGTTCTGGCTTGCTGAATACGCTGATGGGCGTGTTTGGAGGAAAAATCAAATTGATCGCAATTCATGATGATGGCTAAAACCTTATTAATGAAGCCTTATTGTAACATACAAAGTCATAAAACAACGTATATATTACATCCGTAGTATTAGTAAGCTACTTTAAGACTTCACTGTAAGGTAGATAACGGGCGTTATGAATTGCGATATACTAGAGAGAAATCAATGAGACGCTGCACTAGGAGCTTGTCCGAGAACGGAAATAATCGGAAATTTCACAAAAATCAAAATTGTAACCTGTTGATATATAAAGGAATAAAATTATGGTTTTTTGAAAATATTTGTAAACTGGCTGTTCTAGGACAAGCTCCTAGGACCCCTTTACCTTCATTTGTTCGTCTTCAATAATGCGGCGGAGTTTCGTCAGCAGGGTTGTTTTGGCTTTGCCAATGTTGGCTTTCTTCTTCAATTTTACTGTTGAGTTGCAGCAATTGCCTTTGTAGTTTATCGAGGGCTTTTTGTTGTTGAAT
>QIJM01000014.1 GCA_003232445.1 Paraglaciecola arctica | reverse complement strand
ATCACAAAGACTTACAATCAGGTGATCTTGGCTTGCTCTGTTCGTTTGGGGCAGGGTATTCGATTGGCAGCTTAGTATTAAAAAAACTATAAAGGGCTCACGATGATCGCAACTGTTGGTTATGTAATCAGTGCTATTGGTTATGCCTTTCTTTTACTGCTGTTATTGACAGTTCGCAAATCTGGATTAGCAAAGTATCTGTTAATTCTTGCCACAGGTGCGACATGTTTATGGTCTATCGCACCGTTCATTTTTGCCCCGCTATCTGTCGAGAAATTGTTACTTTTCGACAATATCAAAAATTTCTTTTGGCTACTTTTTTTAGCTTCATGCTTAAAAGATAACTTTACTAATATTATTCAAGTATTAAGTCAAAAAGAGACGTGGTTGATTTTGGCTTTGCCGATAACTGCCATTGCATTGCCTTACCTCGGGGTTGATAAGGAGTCGTGGAGGTTTCTTCTGCAGACGGTAATCGCCCTGCAAGTGCTTGTATTGCTTGAGATCATATATCGTCAGGCGGGTGAGAACAGGTGGGCGTTAAAACCTTTAATAGTCTATCTGGCGGTCACCAGTGTTTTTGAGTTTGTTACCTTCGCTAATGCTTTGATGGTGGAACAAATTCACATTAATTACCTCGCTGCTAGAGGTTACATCTATTCAGCTCTGATCCCATTTTTGGTGTTAGCCATTAGGCGAGTCAAAAATTGGGGAGTAAAGATATATATATCTAGAGACATAGTGATGCATAGCACTTTGCTGATGGTAGCCGGTGGTTATTTATTTGTTATGGCCATGCTCGGTTATGTTGTTAAATACTTCGGCGGACAATGGGGGGCGACCATTCAAATTGTATTGATAGCCCTGTCTTTAGCGCTACTAGTGACATTGTTCCTTTCTTTAAGTTTTCGAACAAAAATCAAGGTGTTTATTACTAAACACTTTTTCGCTAATCAATTTGACTATCGACATGAATGGCTAAAGCTAACACATTGCTTAAATGCCAAAGAGGCTGATGGAAATGTATATGCAACCGCTTTACGGGGGCTAATTCAGGCCATTGATTACCAAACCGGGTGTTTTATTCAAGCTAAGAATGGCGAATTGAAGGTGTTGGCAAATATTGAAAAACCTGATTTAAATGAAGACGAACAAACAGTGTTGTTAGAGTTTTCCGAATTTTTCAAATCAAAAAATTGGATAATTGATATTGAAGAGCTTAGAACACAGCCCTATATCTATGAAGAGCTAAAGGTTAATCATGGCCTTTTAAACAGTGTCTCTTTCCAGCTTGTGATCCCCATATATGATGACGAAAAATTCTGGGGCATGGCGGTTATGCAAGGCTCAGATAACACCAGTAAAAGACTCAATTGGGAGTTAAGAGATTATTTGACCGCTGTGAACGCGCAAATTTCGAATTTTTTGTTTCATCATCAAGCAGCGCAAGAACTCGCTGAAAATGCTCAATTTGCTGCCTTCACGCGTATGTCTGCTTTTATTGTGCACGACTTAAAAAACGTATTGGCGCAAATCGACCTCATTTTGTCTAATGCAGAACAGCATAAAGATAACCCTGAGTTTATTGACGATACTTTCGAAACCTTGCAGCATACCAAGGCTAGAATGGATAAAATGCTCCATCAATTGACTGAAAAAAACACTTCACAAGATGGAACCGATAGCTTAGTCATCTTATCGGAGTGTGTTAAGCAAGTTGTTGAACAAAGATGCGCATCCTATTTACCCGCACCTAGTGTGATAGTCAGCAGTGAAACTCCTGTGGTTTTAGATAAAGATAAATTATGTAACGTTATTTACCACTTAATTAGTAATGCACAACAAGCAACCAGCGATGACGGAAAAGTTGATATCGCAATAGAATTATCTGTCGATGAAAGACATATGTTGATCAATATTGTGGACACGGGCTGCGGTATGAGCGAAAATTTTATTCGCACACGCTTGTTCAAGCCTTTTGATACGACTAAAGGCAACGCCGGTATGGGCATAGGGGCATTTGATGCTAAGACCTTTTTAGAAAAAATAGGGGGTCAGTTACTGGTGCAAAGTGAACTACAGCACGGTACGAATTTCACATTACGAATTCCAACCAATTAGGCAAATTCAAAGGGTTTAAAATATGGATAAGATTTTGGTCGTCGATGATGATTTAGGGATCCAAAAACAACTTAAGTGGAGCTTTTCAGGCTACGATGTTATTTTTGCGGAAAATCGCACCTCGGCTATTGCACAATTGAGGCGTTTTGAACCTAAGGTTGTCACGCTAGATTTAGGCTTACCGCCCGATCCAAGTAATGCAACTGAAGGATTAGCCACCCTAGAAGAAATTTTAGCCTTAGCGCCACAGACAAAAGTCATAGTGGTAACCGGCAACAATGACAAGAAAAATGCGTTGAAGGCGGTGAACTTAGGCGCTTATGATTTTTACCAAAAACCAATCGACTCAGACACCATTCAAATTTTAGTTAGCCGTGCCATTAACCTTTTTAATTTAGAAATGGAAAATCGCCATTTGGCAGAAGTGGCACCTTCAATGGACAAAATAATAGGTCAAAGCGAAGGGATCTTAGCGGCTAGTAGAAAGGCCGAGCGTATCGCGCAAACTGATATTAGTACTTTATTACTCGGTGAAAGCGGCACGCGGCACCGGTAAAGAGGTGTTTGCCCGCAGTATTCATGAACACAGCCTGCGTAAAGATAAAGCTTTTGTTGCTATTAACTGTGCTTCAATCCCAGAAAATTTATTAGAAAGTGAACTATTTGGTTATGAAAAAGGCGCATTCACTGGTGCCAATAAAACCACACCAGGCAAGATTGAAACAGCGCAAGGCGGTACCTTATTTTTGGATGAAATTGGCGACATGCCTATAGCTTTACAAGCAAAAATGCTGCGTTTTTTACAAGAACGAGTGATTGAACGAGTGGGAGGACGATCTGAAATACCTGTGAATATTCGGGTGATTTGTGCCACTCATAGAGATATTCCTACTATGGTGGCCGAGCAAACCTTTCGTGAAGATTTGTTCTACCGAGTGGGGGAAATCAGTATCATAATCCCACCACTTAGAGATCGTGACAATGATGTGGTGTTATTGGCCAAAACCTTCTTGGGACAATACAATGAGGAATTTAAAACCAAGCTAAAAGGTTTCAGTGATTCTGCCATCAAAGCTATGAAACAGCATAAATGGCCGGGTAATATTCGCGAACTTCAAAACAAACTAAAATCTGCGGTGATAATGGCTGAGAGCAGCCATATTCAGGCTGAAGATTTGGGCTTGTTGCTACGAGATGATGAACCCAGTATCGACACTCTTAATTTAAGAGAAGTCAGAGAGCATGCTGAAAGTCGAGCAATACGTAACGCTTTTTTGGTGGCAGAACATAACATGTCTAAAACCGCCGAACTTTTAGGCGTAACTCGGCCTACCTTGTATTCTCTTATTGAAAAATATCATTTAGAAGATGTTAAAACTGGCGGTTAGCCGTCTTAAATTAACTGAGTTGATTTTGTCATGTCGAAAAATGATGTGGTTAAGTCAGCTTTGGCTTTAGGTACTGTCTCACATGCTATTGGCACTGCTAGAGCCTATCAATTATATCCAGAGATAAAAACCTATTTGTTTTCACCCGTTTGCTGCGAACCGCTGATTAACCTGAGTTTTGTCTGTCTTGTCTGATCTTATATTGCATTTTTTTTGTTTAAAGGCACACTGACTGTAGATCTATAATTATCGGAAATTTATGCGTTTCTTAATTTTCACTTTACTGCTATTAAGCTCCAATGTGTATGCTGGCGCAGATTGTGAGGTGTCTCTTGATTACGGTGTCG
>QIJM01000367.1 GCA_003232445.1 Paraglaciecola arctica | reverse complement strand
CTCAATAACCAGGGCGCCAGGAAATCATGACCCAGATACAAATCCTGCCGTTGGCAGCCTGTTCAAACAGGGTTTTTCTACAGTCTCGTTAGCAGTCAAAATACATGAAACAAATTCCAAAGGCGTTATTTGAAAAATCACTGGACTCGTTGGTACTTTCTATTGAACACTTTAATCGACCTTGGGATAGAGGAAGGCATGAAGCGGTTCTGATTCTTCTCGATAGGGCTTTTGAGCTTCTTCTTAAATCAATAATTTTGCACAAGGGTGGGAAAATCCGAGAACGTTACGAACGCGAAACAATTGGTTTTGAAAAGTGTGTACGGAAATGCATTTCCGACGATAAGGTTAGATGTTTATCCGAAGAAGAAGGGTTAACGATGCAAATTATCAATAGTTTTAGAGATGCTGCTCAGCATGACATAGTTGAACTAACCGAGCAGGAGATATATTTGTATTGCCAAGCCGGTATAACTTTATATTAGGACCTAATTACAAGAGTATTTGATAAAAAATCTAACTGACTATCTTCCGGAGCGTGTATTACCGATCTCAGTGGAACCACCAAAGGATCTTCACACAATGGTCGAGGCCGATTTTCAGCGAATTAGGGAGCTAGTAAAACCACACACAAGAAAACAATTCGAAGCAAAGTCTAAACTGAAAGCATTGGCCATAGTTGAATCATCACTTGAAGGAATACGTTCACAACCTAGCGAATTCGAAGTTCGAAAGTTAGTTAGAGAAGTTCAAAAAGGAAAGGATTGGAAAGAAATATTTCCAGGTATTGCCAGCTTACAATTATCTTCGACAGGCAGCGGTCTCAACGTCGACATCAGGATCACGAAAAAAGATGGGGAAGCCGTACATTTGGTTCCTGAAGGTACACCTGGAGCAACTGTTTTGGCAGTAAAAAGAGTCAACGAACTAGACTATTATTCTTTACCGCCTATGAAGTTTGCTGAAAAGCTAAATCTCACTCCCCCTAAAGCTCTTGCTCTAGCAAAACATCTCAAACTCCAAGATTCAGCCGATTATTTCAAGCTTATAAGAATTGGAAAAAGCCCGTTTAGCCGCTACTCTGGTAAAGCTCTTGATGTAGCGAAGGAGGCACTAAAAGAGGGAAATATGGAGGAAATATGGCAAGAGCATCGACCAAAGGTCACAAAATGACTGCTAACAAATTCTTGCAGCGGACCCAGCAGAGCTGGGCCGCTGAAGAAAGGCGTTATGTATCTCCTTAAACAATGAAGGTAATTTTCAACTCAGACATGCTTTATGCCGACTCTTTGATTAAGGGTCGGTTGCCCGCACAGGTCTTCGAATTTGTACAGACTTGCAGTAATAAAGGGCACGATATATGTATTCCTGAAACTACAAAACTGGAGTTTGACAGAAAGCAAGTACGTTGCTTGGAGCAAAAAATAGGAGATCTAAATAGGGCGCGTGATTCGTTGGTTGAATATGGCGTTAAATGCGATGATTTTGATGGACCGGAGTTGGTCAAAGCTCCAGACTTGATGGCCCTTATGTGTGATGCTGGAGTAAAGTGCACTCTAGAATTCCCAGCAATAGAAGACTTCAAGGTTGCGCATCGAAAGGCTTGTTTTAGAGAACCCCCCGCATCGCCAGACAAAACAAAATCAGATGAAATGCGAGACTTAGTGATATGGGAAACGGCCCTAAGAGTCGCAAAAGCTGAAGATTGCGCAATACTTGTAAGTAGAGATAAGGTTCATACTCATCATCGTGGCGACAAAGAGGCCAGCAGTCATGGCCTTATTAGGTGTAATAGTTTTGAGCGGGCCTATGAATCACTTAGCATTGAGACCGCGTCCGGAGCAAAAGTACGTGATTTAGTCGCACAAATCTTGCCTGATCTTATCGACGATGATCGGGTTCCGTTAGTTGAAGGAGCCCAATTGATATCGGTAAAAGGCCCAAGATTTGTTGATTCAGATAAAGGTTTGACAACTGTAAGAGCAGAAACAATGTTCAGTGTTGGCAATGGGAGTGAGTTAACCTCTGCAATTACCTTAGAGTACAGCGGCTTGAGTCCATTCTGCGTAAAGTTTGAGGATATTCATGTTGGTGATACCCATATCCCAGACTTTTGTTATGAAGTTGCAAAGCCATTATTTGACATCAGTGATATTGATGAGAGAAAGAGAGGCTTGAAGGAACTATTCGGAGACTAGATTATGAACTTAAATATAGGTTCTCAATCGTTTATTAATGTTGAGATACCGTTGTTGTGGGGTAAGAGAGCAATACTAGAAGATAAGAAAGGTAGAATTTCTATTATCTCACTTGAAGGTCCAGAGGCGGAGTTGGAGGTTCTCGGAAATAAGCCCGCTCCAAATATCCAATACGAGATCGTCAGTGATGGCTTCAAGATTATTCGTTCGGATGAGGAAGTCTATAGCTTCAATCCAGAGTCACGAACCATTACTGGGCTCTCACTAAAGCTTCCTGAAATCGAGATTGGGCAAGACGCTATAAAAATTGGAAGCAACGTATTTTCAGGTAACGTAGTTTCTGGCTCTTCTGTGGGAATAGTAGTCGATGAGCGAGGTATTGGGATGGGTGCGCCGCTACCGGAGGGGTTGGCAAGGTTGGTTGCATGAGATACATAACCAGTCAAAGCAACGGACCGGCTTCGCCGGCCGAGGCGTTAAGCGTCAACAATGGCTAAGATAGTCCTCCTTTTATTTGCTTTAGCTCTAGCCTTAGTAAGCTGCACTACTAACCAGCTTACTCAGAACGAATGCCTTGAATCTGAAGATTACATTTTGATACCAACCAAATTCAGTATTAGTGGATACCGATGTGAACGAGCAACTAGCGAATGTGAACAGGGATTCATTCAAACGAAGCACACAGAAGAACAATGTGAATCGAACTCAAAATGTGTTTACGATCCTGGAAAATGTTTTTGCCCACGAGACGTAGTCTGCATTTGTGGCGGGGGCGACCCACCCTCATGTAAAAAGACTCATGTAAAAAGAAGTTAACTTAAAGATATAGTATTGCGAAAACAGCCGCATAACGAGGCAATGCAGTCGGACCGGCGTACCGCCGGCCGCTGATCAACGGCGTTAGGTGGCACGGAGACATTTGATGAGCAAGACAACAATGCAATATTGGAATGTTCTGGAAGCTTCGAGCGCTGAAAGCTGGGAAGCTATCGAAGGCACAGATGGCATGCTGGAACAGTTAACGTTGGCGATAGACATTGCGACCGGAGATTACACACGACTCACACGGTTTAAGGCCGGTGCAAATACAAAGAAGGTTGGTGGAAAGTCACATGGCTATCCGGAAGAAATATATGTCGTATCTGGCCGCCTTTATGATGAAGCATTTGATATGTGGTTAGAGGCAGGACATTTTGCGAGCCGGCCGCCAGGTGAAGTACATGGCCCCTTCGTTTGCGAGCAAGAGTGCTTGGTTCTGGAGGTATCTTATCCAAGCCAGTTGGCACATGCCACCT
>QIJM01000189.1 GCA_003232445.1 Paraglaciecola arctica | reverse complement strand
CTGCAAGATGCAGGGCATTTACCGGCAGTTCAAGAACGTACAGGTTTATTGCTCGACCCATATTTTTCAGCTTCAAAAGTGGCTTGGATTTTAGATAACGTCAAAGGTGCAAGGCAAAAGGCCGACGCCAATGAGTTAGCTTTTGGCACAGTTGATAGTTTTCTTATTTGGCGCTTAACCGGTGGTAAAGTGCATGCCACTGATGTCACCAATGCCAGTCGCACCAATTTGTTCAACATCCATAACTTGTGCTGGGATCAGACCTTACTCGACATATTTAACGTACCCAAATCGATGTTACCTGAAGTGAAAGAATGCGCCGATGATTTTGGTTATACCCAAGAGGGACTGTTCAGCTATTCCATGCCCATAGCGGGAGTAGCCGGTGACCAACAAGCTGCCAGTATCGGCCAATGTTGCTTTAATCAAGGCGACATCAAAAGTACCTATGGCACCGGTTGTTTTGTATTATTCAATACCGGCGAAAAAGCGCTGCTATCCAAAAACAAACTTCTGACAACCGTGGCCTATACCATAAAAGGTCAGACTCACTATGCGTTAGAAGGCTCTATATTTATTGCTGGTGCGGCAGTGCAATGGCTTAGAGATGGCTTAAAAATTATAGAACATGCATCAGAAACCGAAGCCATGGCCAAAAGTATCCCCGATGATCATGGCGTGTTTTTAGTACCCGCTTTTGCAGGCTTAGGCACACCCTACTGGGCACCCGATGCCAGAGGTGCAATATTTGGCCTAACCCGAGCCACCAGCAGCGCTCATTTAGCCCGGGCTGCACTTGAGTCTGTGTGCTTGCAAACCTCGGATTTACTTAAAGCCATGAGTGAAGATGGTGTCAGCCAAAAAAAATTAAGAGTAGACGGCGGCATGGTAGCCAATAGTTGGGTCTGTCAATTTCTGGCTGGTGTGCTCGATGTGACTGTGGAGCGCCCCAAAGTAATGGAAACCACGGCCTTAGGCGCAGCTTATTTAGCCGGTTTACAAGTCGGTATTTACCAATCGACTGACGAGTTGGCCAGCATGAACCAAATCGATAGCCGCTTTGAACCTCAAATGGATGCAACAAAGCGGGAAAAATTGCTTAAGGGCTGGGCAAGTGCTATTCAAAGTACCTTGGGATTTAAAGCATGATCAGCCAATCAACCTTTGGCAAAATGCCAGACGGCACAGCAGTCAAACAGTTTTGCTTAAGCAATCATCAGGGTGTTAGCGTTGAGATCCTTAGCCTTGGCGGGGTTATTGTGTGTTTTGAAACACAGTTCTACCCCGACACACCTAACCAGCGCCACTTTCCAAGTGCCACACTAGAGGCGGGTAAGGAACTTTATTCTGTGACTGAATATGAAGTGTTGTTTTAAGTTATTTCAACCACAGCAACTTTTTAATGTCTTAACTCCGTTATTAAAATCAAAAAAGCCCGTTACAACAAAATTGTAACGGGCTTTGGACTAGCTATTTAACTGGTTTATTTTTTAGCGGCTTTCTTCGCTTTAGTTTTAGGTTTTGCTTCTGGTGCAGGCTCAGCTGCGGTTTCTGCTGCTGCGGGCTCTTCAACTTGAAGGTTTAAATTAGTGACTGCATTTTCGCCACCTTGGGTTAACTGAACTAAGCGATTCAATTGTCCAAGAGACATTAATACAGCATATATTGCCCCTAAGTACCCAGTTTTATGTAGCTCAACTACTGTGTCAGTATCCAGCGCTTGAAGGCGTTTCTCACTGATAGTTTGCATACCGTTGATATTACGTTGTTGCCCGTTGGCGTATTGCGCACGGATAACAATTGAGTCGAATAAACCTAAGTCTTCAAGTTTTTTAACAAAATCGCGAGTAGCCATTTCGCTCTTAGCTAATTCAGACAATAATTTTTGACGATTTTCTAGGAAAGGACTTGGCGCTTCTTCAGCAAAAAGTGGCTCACCTTCTTTACCGACTAAATCAGAGTTTTCATCTATAAACACACCCAACTTGTTGCCATCAGGACGCACATCAAAAGGATAACGTTGAATATTAAGCGGTACTACGTGACCAGACCATTTTCCTTCTTGCATAAACAAGTTAACACCTTGCTCTATGCCTAACATGGCAACACTGTGGGTGGTAGCGCTTTTAGGATCTTTAATAAAGATGATTGGCATACAACTAGCGATTTGTGCGTATTCGCGCAATGACGCAGCAGCTAAGTGAGTATCTTTAGCGTGGGCGAAATCATGGTTTAATTTTACGTGTAAATCTTTATGTTTGTTTTTATCTAGGGGGATGTAATTCATGGTCATTAAAAAATTCTCTAATTATTTTTGATAAAGCGGCTTTTACGAGCCGCTTTAATTTATCGGGCATGCTCGAATATTTGGGGATCATTATGACTTTTACAAGCCATAAAAAGCAGAAGTGTGATTTATTTATTAATATTTAGTTTGAGGTTCATGTTTTTGCTGTCGAAGAAACTGGAGTTTGAAAAACTAGAATGGCTGAATTTAAACACCTAAACAGATTTAACATTAATCTCTAATAACCTTCTTCACAGCATCAATATACTCTTGTAACTTAGCATCGGCCTCGTCACCAAACAATATCTCACAGGCTTCTTTCAAACCCGGTGCTGAGAGAATGTCTTCCTGCCTGACTACTAGTGATATTTTCGAGCGGCGGCGTAAAAAATCTTCTAGTTTGGTAACCATTTCGCGCTCTGCGGCATGTTCGATTTCTACTCGTAGATACTCTGAGTTCTCAATCAGTAATTCAGCTTTCT
>QIJM01000144.1 GCA_003232445.1 Paraglaciecola arctica | reverse complement strand
AATTTCCTGCACAAGACACACAAGAGATAGAATTCGATGTCACAAGAGAATACCAAGACGATCCAGATGCCGTGTTAGCTAAATCTCGTGAGTTAGACTTGATTCAAAACGAAATGCGTCAAGAAGCAGCTAATCGCATTATCCGTCAAATTGCCAGCTCATATAGTAATTGGCAACAGACTACAGGTGGCTAATGCAGGTTTATCCAAACCGTTTCAATATCGATGCCTCCTCAGAGCTAAAACCTTTTTATCTGGTTTTTGGTGATGAGCCGCAACAAAAACTTGAATGTATTGAATCAATTCGAAATGCAGCTTTAGCTCAGGGCTTTGACGAGCGCCAGTCTTTAGTTGTAGACGGCCAATTTAGCTGGGACACACTGATTGAAGCAACACAGACTTTATCGTTGTTTTCTAGCAGACAGATAATAGAAGTCGAATTACCCACAGGGAAACCTGGCGCAGAAGGTAGCAAAGTATTAAGTGCCTTAGCGCAACAGGTCAATCCTGATATATTAATGGTTATACATGGCGGCAAAATTGGTAAAGATGTACAAAACACAAAATGGTTTAAGGCAGTGGATAAACACGCTGTTTATGTGCCTTGTTATCCTCTTGAAGGCAATGCCTTATATCAATGGTTAAATAACCAAATGCGCTTAGCAGGCATGCAGTCATCCCAACAAATTTCGCAATTATTGGTTGACTACTGTGAAGGCAATTTACTCGCTGGCAAACAAGAAATCCAAAAGTTAATGCTGCTTTATCCACAAGGCAACCCAAGCTTTGAACAGGTTAAACAAGCGGTAGTGGATCAGTCCAGATTCACCGTGTTCCATTTAATCGATGTGTTACTTGCTGGTGATGCTCAAAAAGCAGTCAAAATGCTCTATCGTTTGGAAAGCGAAGGAGTCGAACCCAATATTATTGCTTGGGCTTTGACCCGTGAATGGCAAACCTTGCAAGGGATATTGTTTGACCGACAGCAGGGTAAAACGATTAACTGGAATCAGCACCGGATATGGAAAAGTCGTCAGTCTTTATATCAGTCAGCCTTACAACGCTTATCATTAGAGCATATGCGAGCGCTACAGCAAAAGTTGGCTGAGTTTGATAGCGCCATCAAACAATCGCAAGTCGTCCGTCCTTATGTGGAGTTATGCCATTTATGTTTGCTATTTGTTCCATATTCACTGAATAATATGCCTTTAGACTATGGCATTTTAGACTAGGAGTGATTTAGTTACATGCAACTTGCTCCTCCTTTAGGTATTTTTGGTGGCACCTTCGATCCCATTCACAATGGGCATATCTACCCAGTGCTGGAGGGGGCAGAAAAAGCCAATATCAAAAAAGTCGCCTTGATGCCGTGTTACATACCCAGTCATAAAAACCCAGCAACCGCATCAAGCGAAGACCGGCTAAAGATGGTACAGCTGGTTTGTGCTGACTATCCTTTGTTTTATCCTGAATCAAGAGATATTAATCGAGGAAAGCCCACCTTTAGTGTCGACTCTTTAAAAGAAATACGCGAAGCAATGCCCACTACCCCTCTTTGTTTTTTCATTGGTACCGACTCCTTGCAAAATTTGTTTACATGGCACAAATGGCCAACACTGCTTTCCCTTTGCCATTTTGTGGTATGTGAAAGAAATGGAGGATCAGTAAAAAGCCTAAAGGGTAATTCAGATAACCTTCTACAACTGCAAGCGCTGCTAAACAAAAGGCAAATTTTCAATCCAATAGCTCTGCATAATAGTCTCGCGGGACATATTTATATCGCCAATACACAAACATTGACAGTGTCGTCCAGCAAAATCAGGCAACAACTAACCAGCAATCAATCAGTTGATGCTTTTTTACCACCAAAGATATTAGATTATATTCAACAGCATAAGCTCTATCAGCCAAGTGCCGATTTCTGTTAAACTATCTTGTAACCCAATAGTATTAAATTCAACCATAAGGAAAGTCTTTGGATCACCAACAGTTAAAAGCCTTTGTAATAGAAAAAGTCGAAGACTTAAAAGGCCGTGACATTATTGATTTAGATGTTGCAGAAAAATCTTCCATTACCGAAACCATGTTAATTTGCTCAGGTAATTCTAAACGTCATGTTATTTCAATTGCCGAAAATGTGGTAGTTGAAGCCAAACAAGCCGGCACCGCACCTTTAAGTATTGCAGGGCGTGAAACCGGTGATTGGGTGTTAGTTGACTTAGGTGACGTGGTCTTGCATGTAATGCAAGACGAAGCCCGAGATTTCTATCAGTTGGAAAAACTCTGGGGTTAGAATAACCAGTGCGTATTCAAATGATAGCAGTGGGCATGAAAATGCCCACTTGGGTTGAACAGGGGTTTTCAGAATATTGCAGACGTTTCCCTGCCGATATGCCTTTACAGCTCACCGAAATAGTCGCCGGTAAACGTGGCAAAAATGCTGATATTAAACGTATCCTGCAAAAAGAAGGCGAATTGACCCTAGCTGCGATCCCCAAAGGCAATAGAGTAGTCACTTTAGAAGTAACAGGCGCACCTTGGGACACACCCAAATTGGCTAAAACCATGCAAAGTTGGCAAATGGATGGCCGAGATGTCAGCTTGTTAATTGGTGGGCCAGAAGGTTTAGCAGCCGAATGTATAAAAATTTCGGAACAAAAGTGGTCATTGTCGAGTCTTACCCTACCGCACCCTTTGGTGCGCGTAATGGTAGCAGAGAGCCTGTACCGAGCTTGGTCAATTAATAATAACCATCCTTATCATAGAGAATAAATTTGCCTTCA
>QIJM01000156.1 GCA_003232445.1 Paraglaciecola arctica | reverse complement strand
AAATCTGTCGAATAAAAAACTGACTAAATTCAGTTTACGAGGCAAAGAAAAAGTACAATGCCAGTTAAAACTCTTCTGTTTAATACACAATTATCAGACGTCAACTACTTTGACCGATCGGCGTCAATTAACTTGGCTGGTTTCTTGATTTGATTTCATAGCTTGTTTTTTTCGATAACTCTCTCCTTCTATTTTATAAATATCAGCATGGTGAACGAGGCGATCTATTGCGGCTACCGTCATCATGTTGTCGCCAAATATACTATCCCATTCACTGAATGCCTGGTTGGTTGTGATCAGTAAACTACTTCGCTCATAACGATGTGCTATTAATTCAAACAGCACTTGGCTTTCGCTATCGTTTTTCTTCACATAGCCAATATCATCCAAGATCAGCAATTCATATTTATCCAATTTCTTCAGCGCGTCCTCAAGGCTAAGCTCTTCTTTGGCTTTTTGCAGTTGCTGCACCAATGCGGTACTACTGATGAACTTAACCCGGATCGATTGTGCGATTAAGGCATGTCCTATTGCCGCACCCAGGTGGGTCTTGCCCAGTCCACTGGCACCAAATAGTAAAACGTTATGACCTTGCTTAAGCCAGTCGAGTTGATTCACTTTTTGCTGCAGTTGATGCGCGGTGACACCTTTAATTTCACTAAAGTTATATTGACTAAGTTGTTTTCCAGTGGGTAGCTGACTTTCTTTTAACAGCCGTTTAAGTTTGTTTTCATAGCGTTGATTGGTTTCTATCTCGCAACACTCAACTAAGAACTGTGCAGGCTCCCAATCTTCTTTAATGGCTTTTTCGGATAAACATTGCCATGTTTTTCCAATCGCGGTTAAACGCAACTCTTTGAGCAATAAGGGTAAGCTTTGAATATTAGCCATGTAAACCTCCCATCAAACAATCATAACTGTTAAGACTATGTTGCTGGCTAGTAATCACTGGCATTTCAATTTTATCCAGGCTAAATAACTCACGGCATTGTTTTATGGATGCTTTTCGATTTTCTTCAAATGCGTTTAATACATAACGCCCAAGCGCGGCTTCACAACCGTAGTTGTCGGCAAGCACAAGCAAGTCCACCATGTATCGGCAGTCGACATCGTGGAGACCATCTTGGGTTAATTTTTCCCATAATAAAGTAAAGTCACCCGAAGGGATAAGATCGTCCCGCAGCAATGAGTATCTAAAGGCATTGGGCTTTTTCGCAAGTGAGTGAATCACATGACGGTAATCTACATTGCGCCCTCGGTTAGTGCCTTGCGCATAAACTCGATTCAAGGTTAGTGTTTGTTCATGACCGTAAAACAACACTAATCGTTCATCATAAATATGCACCAGGAGTGCGCAGCCGATCAGACGTGAGGGAACGGTGTAAGTGACGCGCTTAACGCTAATGGTACTGCTTGATGTCACTTTGACATGCAGCTCACTAAAATCATTTGTGCGACGGCCGGGAAGTATTTTTAAATGCATTTTTTCTTCTTCAAAGCGCGTTTTACATTGGCGGTTAATTTTGGCGACAATGAGGTTGATAAATTTTTCATACTCACTAAGTGACGTGAAATCGCGACTGCCGCGTAACATGAGTTGTTGATCTATCTTTCTTTTTAGATGCCCATGTGCCGATTCTATTGCGCCATTTTCATGAGCCACACCTTTGTTATTGCGTGTCGCTTTTACGCCATAATGCTTGCACAGTTTACTGTAACGTTCGGTTAACAAGGTTTGCTGGGTATGGTTTTTAAATGCGGCGCTTAAGCTGTCTGTTCGATGCGTTGCAGGCACACCACCGCTGCGCCAAAAAGCATTTTGCAATCCTGATGAGAGTGACTCAAAACTCTCGCCACCTAAGCACACTTGAACATATGTCCAGCCGCTAAAAACCAGGCGGTAATGATAAAGCTTATGCTCAAACTTATTCCCCGCTAACGTAATATTGAGCTTATTCATCCAGGTATAATCGGATATCCCCATATCCCCTGGAATATGGCGCTGTAAGAAGATTACTTCTTGCTCTGGTCCGTATTTAGCCCGCCACTTTTTAACTCGACGCTGTAATGTCCTTAGATGTGATTGATCAAATTGGTTGGGGGCTTTTTCGTCTAATACTTCAAGCAAAGTAATGGGTTGGAGTTCGGGATTTTCCTCAAGTAAAGGGACTAGATGTTTTTCAAATAAGCCTTTAAAAGGATCTTTACGGGTACGATACTCCCGAGGTAGATGATTGACTTGATGCTCACCTTTTTCTATGCGCCTTGCGGTTCGTTCTGAAAAACCAGCCTTGGCAGCTGAAGTGACTTGTGACTGTTTTGCATTTTTACGATTAGACATATATAGCTTAACCTGCTTTTTGGTTATGGGTTTTCCAGGCATATAAATCTCTTGGTGATTAGATATACCTGAAGTTTACCAAAACCGGCCATGCTAGTTGTCGCGTACCGGTCAAGCTAATTGTCGCCTAATACAAATTGTCTACGAATTATGATGATCACGATTTTATGGACAGATTATTTCATAATATTTATGTTGTCTATTATGTTATGAATTGGTAGACAAAAATATTGGTATCTTTTATATGCTTTGATTTTGGGAACACACTATGCCAGTTGAATTTTTAACCGAAGAACAAAAAGATAGCTATGGACAATTCTCTAGTGAAGCCAATGCGGTACAACTAGCACGATATTTTCATCTGGATGGAGCAGATCTAAATTTCATATCAAAAAGACGTGGGAATCGAAATCGCTTAGGGTTTGCGTTACAAATAACCTCTGTT
>QIJM01000670.1 GCA_003232445.1 Paraglaciecola arctica | reverse complement strand
TTCAATGGGATAAATAAATGTTAGCTGGGGTGATTTTAGCTGGCGGTAAGTCAAGCAGAATGGGTACAGACAAAAGTTTGTTAACATTACCAGGTAGCCAACAGTCATTGCTTGAACATTGTCAAAAGCAATTGGCGTTGGTATGTGACAACAATATCTTTATCAGCGGCTCTCAACATGAACAGGGTATCGCTGACGTTATTCCAAATTGCGGCCCTTTATCAGGCATACACGCGGCAATAACCCATATTGAAATGCAGCATCCCAATATTAGTGAGTTATTAGTGGTAGCGGTAGATATGCCTGATTTATGTCCAGAGGATTTTAGCTATTTACTCAAAATGGGCAGAAAAAGCCATTGTTTATGCTCTTTTGAAAACAGTTTTTTACCTTTGTATATTCCGCTATCAATTGATGTCACTCAATATCTGGTTACTGTACTTAAGCACCAGAGTGATGAGGCTTTAATGCAGCCCAAACAGCGTCAATACTCTGTGAAAATGATGTTGAATTCGTTACAAAGTATACAAATACAACCTTTGAAAAATACTCAATTAAACAATATTAATACTTTTGGGCAGTGGCAACAACGCTGCACCGAGCAACCCTTTACCAAGGCATAACAATGACAGTGAGTGATCCAACTACTAAACAGGCTCTCAATATCGCCGTGTTAACTGTGTCAGATACGCGCAGTGAAGATAATGATACATCGGGGCAATATCTTAATAAGGCGGTTATCGCAGATGGCCATAATGTAATAGATAAAAAAATTGTGATAGACGACAAATTTCAGATTAGAGCTGTGATGTCGAATTGGATAGCGGCTGACGATATTCAAGTAGTATTGGTGACTGGCGGAACCGGTTTTACCGCAAGAGATACTACACCTGAAGCCATGTTGCCTTTGTTTGAAAAAGAGATGGTAGGTTTTGGTGAGTTATTTAGACATGTAACTTACTTAGAAATTGGCACATCAACCGTGCAGTCAAGAGCACTAGGAGGTATGGCCAATGGCACTGCAATTTTTTGTATGCCAGGCTCTACCGGAGCGTGTAAAACCGCGTGGAATGGGATTTTACAACAACAGTTAAATTCGACTCATCGTCCGTGTAACTTTGTTGTGCATTTGAAAGACAGCCTAATATGTTCAAGTAGAGGATAAACCTAGATATGCAAGATCAAAGCGCTATTTTAACCCATGTAAATGAACATGGGAAAGCCAATATGGTTGATGTGACAGATAAACTGATCACCCAACGACAAGCTGTGGCAGAAGGTTATATATCCATGTCTGCACAAGCGTTTACTATGTTGAAAGATAATACCCATGCCAAAGGTGACGTGTTGTCTATTGCCCGTGTCGCTGGTATTCAGGGGGCAAAAAAATGCAGCGATCTTATCCCTTTATGTCATCCGTTAATGTTGTCTAAAATTCAGCTCGATTTTCAAATCTTGGGCGATGAAAATAAAGTGCGAATTCAAGCGCTATGTAAACTAGCAGGTCAAACTGGTGTTGAAATGGAAGCACTTACCGCTGTTAGTGTGGCCGCACTGACCTTATTTGATATGTGTAAAGCCGTTGATCCACACATGCAAATTAGTGATATCAAGGTGCTGAGCAAGCAAGGTGGCAAAAGCGGTGATTGGTCATGTTAAAAGTGTTGTTTTTTGGTCAACTAAAGGAAATTATCAAGACTGATAGCCTAGATATTGAGTTGATTCAAAGTGGCAAACAGATAAACACAGTGACGATGTTACGTAGTTTGTTGCAGGCAAAAGGTGATATCTGGAATGAATGTTTGGCTTATGGCAAAGCTTTGGTTGCGGTTAATCAAGAGATGACAAGTGATGATGCTGCACTAAATGATGCCGACGAAATAGCGTTTTTTCCTCCTGTGACCGGTGGTTAATCAAAACCATGAGCGATTTTACCCAAATCAGTGTGCAATCTCAGGATTTCGACTTTGCTCACGAATACCAAAAATTAAGAGACAGTAACAACAGTGATGGTGCCCTAGTCACATTTGTTGGTTTGGTTCGGGATATGAGTCTACAAAAATCTATTAGTGGCTTGTTTTTAGAACACTATCCCGCGATGACAGAAAAGGTATTAAATAACATAGTCGAAAAAGCTAGAGCTAAGTGGCAACTAGGCAGCGTGTCGATTATTCACCGTGTAGGGCAACTAAAAGTATCAGAGCAAATAGTGTTTGTTGGTGTAACCAGCCAACACCGTCAATCTGCCTATCATGCTAACGAATTTATTATGGATTACTTAAAAACCCAAGCGCCATTTTGGAAAAAAGAAACCACCACTGAAGGCGATAAATGGATTGAAGCAAAAGCCAGCGATATGAAAAAATCGCAGGGCTGGTCGTAAGTATCCAATTCGATTGATTTGACGAATGCTGAGGTCAGATTGCAGCTTCAACCTCAATATATCTCTTAATTTACGCATTGATAATCTCTGTGCTGGCATAAACCTACTCCTCAAAAAAAAGGAAAATAGGTTAGCAGTTACAAAATCAATGCGGGGGGTAATCATTCCGGTTGAACGTGAACACTCATTCAGTGTTCACGTTGAGCCAGAATATGCACGGTCTTCTACCGATTTATCTCGGCGCACTGAGTGTCTTGGTAAATTTTTTGTAAATCGTTTAAAATCTCAAAATCATCCGGATATAAATTTTTGGGCATGTTCCCATGACTAATTGAAAGGACAACTGCTCTGTCCCGAGGCGATTAAATAGTGCGACAACTTATTATGGAGATCCCAACAGTGAGAAAAAGTAAACTCTTCCATTTTGTTTTGTTATTGCTAGGTATTTACCTAGTTGTCGCTGCTTTACTGTTCGTCTTTCAACGAGCATTTATTTACTTACCCAGCAGTGAATATGAACACGATTTCGAACAAATCACGCTTCCAAACGACGCTGTAAATATAGAAGTCATTGTGCTTAACAGAGGTAATGAAAACGCCTTTATTTACTTTGGCGGCAATGCTGAGGCGGTCATTCTCAACGCGCTAAAATTTTCTATCAACTTCCCGACCAAGACAATCTATTTAGTCAATTATCGTGGCTATGGAGGCAGCTCAGGTAAGCCAACAGAAGCAGGATTATTCTCTGATGCAACAGCTGTTTTTGACAACTTTTCACCTGCGCATAAAAATATAGCGGTAATAGGAAGAAGCTTAGGCTCTGGCGTAGCCGTGCATCTAGCAGCTAATCGAGCAGTGAGCCAAGTCGTTCTTATCACGCCTTACGATAGTATATTGGCAATCGCGAAAAAGCAGTATCCTATGTTTCCAATTTCGCTATTACTAAAAGACCAATATGATTCAGTGGGGCTCGCCAACAGGGTATC
Source organism: Paraglaciecola arctica (assembly GCA_003232445.1). Classification (GTDB taxonomy): domain Bacteria; phylum Pseudomonadota; class Gammaproteobacteria; order Enterobacterales; family Alteromonadaceae; genus Paraglaciecola; species Paraglaciecola arctica_A. Next base: position 1,237 of record QIJM01000670.1, on the reverse strand, counting down.
GGCACCCGTATTGGTGTTAGCCGCTGGCAAAGATAGAATAATTCCGCTTAGTCACTCACAAAAATTGGTTGATGCATTAGGAAGAGGGAAAGAGCAAGAGAATGTGACAATGATAGTGTTTGAGCAGGCGGGGCATAATAATATTTCGCAGTTTGCAGATTATGATGAAAGCCTAACGGTCTTTCTTGACGGTCTGGAAATAGAGACCCGAGTTGAAAGCATTCAACAAATTATAGCGCAGTAATGGACGTTAAATTTTTATACGTATTAGCAGCAGATCTATTGCTAATCATTCATGCGCTTTTTGTTGTTTTTGTTGTCGCAGGGCTACTATTAATTTTTATTGGTAAAGTGCGGCAGTGGCAATGGGTGCACTGGCCATGGTTCCGTGCAGCTCACTTTGTTGGCATAGGCATTGTTGTGGTGCAGTCTTGGCTAGGCGTTATTTGCCCTCTTACTATCTGGGAAATGGCGTTACGAGAAAAGGCTGGTGAAGCAGTCTATGCAGGATCTTTTATTTCTCATTGGCTATCAACCCTGCTGTATTACCAGGCTCCAGACTGGGTTTTTGTGGTTGTTTACACTGCATTTGGTGCGATAGTCGTATTGAGTTGGGTTTGGGTGCGTCCCAACTCGTTTTAACAGACTTAGGCTCTGCTTATCAAAGTCTTTTTCTCTCACATCTATCCGAAGTTGGGCGCAACGACTCAAACGGGTATTCAACATTGACATCACAAAATGCTAAAAGAAAAGGCATGTTACTTCCCCGACCAAAAGAAAAGGCCCGGACAAAACCCCACCGCACGTTGGGTATTTCAATTATTTTAGTCTTTAACATCAGACCACTATTAAGTTTTTGTATGTTTCCTGTCAGTACATACGAAGCGTTAAGTTCTGAGAATACTTCATGTTGTTCGGCAGAAAACTCAATATCACCCTGTTCTGTTATATATAGGTATGCCGCAAGACTTCGCTCACTTGTAGGCACACCAATGTCGTCAGCACACAATCTAGATGTCTGCTCAGGCTCAAAAACAGAGCATTCACTGTACAAATTCCGCGGGTTTGTTACTTATAGAAATCAAACAATTGCCGTACTCTGTTGCCAGCGGACTGGCCTTACCTACTCACTAATAATTGACCGCGCAATATGAAAGTCGTTAAAGTAGAGCGTCTTTATTAAATGGGTAAAAATCGTTGCTTAAACATTTAGTCGTTATCAGCGGAATATTAGCGT
>QIJM01000015.1 GCA_003232445.1 Paraglaciecola arctica | reverse complement strand
CTTGCTTTTGCACAGTTGGCTCAGCGACTCCAAGCTGATTAACTCGGTTACGAATAATAGTGATATTTTGTTTCACTGCGTAATCACGAGTTTCAGCTAGTTTTTGCTCAGACATACTGGCAAAAATAACTAAGCCACGTCTCTCAACAAAAACTAAGTCACGATTACGATTTTCTAAGAAGAACTCTGCCTTATCTAAAGTTTCTTGGTCACGAAAATAAATTTCGACCCCGTCATCCAGCTGTTTTACGCTGCGGTAACGAATGCCTTCTTCACGTAATGCCGTGCGAAAATCGCCAACCATATCTTCTAACGATTTAGACAAAGCCGATTTCATATCCACTTCCATCAGAAAGTGCACACCACCGCGTAAATCCAGGCCAAGCTTCATTGGCGTGCCACCTAAACTTTCTAGCCAAGCAGGCGTGTCAGGGGCTAAGTTCATCGCCACAAAATAATCGTCACCTAAGGCTTTTTCGATTTTTTCACGGGCGACTAACTGGGTATCTGAGTCATTCAAACGAACAAGTATTAGTTCGTCTTCTAGCACAATGCTTTTGCTAGAAATATTAGCAGCCGCTAGCGAAGCAGTGACTTTTTCGACGACAGCAGCATTAACAACCGCGTTTTTACCCGCAGATATTTGCACTGCATGATCTTCGCCATACAAATTTGGAGAAGCATATAAAGCACATAGGCCGACCACTACGATCACCAAAAAGTACTTCCATAGCGGAGTTTGATTTAACACAAGAAATTCCTTCCGTTCTTCCAATAAAAAGGGGCTTCAACACCCCAGTTTTCTATCTATATTTAAATGGCTTTCATAGTACCTTTAGGCAATACTGCTGAAACCGCAGATTTTTGAATGACGATGTTAGTACTGTCATTCAAAGCAATTTCGATAAAATCTTTTTCATCAGAAACTTTGACGATTTTACCAAGCATTCCACCTTGAGTAAGCACTTCATCACCTTTGCTTAAGGAGGTGACCAAGTTTTTATGTTCTTTAACACGCTTGGCTTGTGGGCGATAAAGCATAAAGTAAAAAATTAAACCAAACACGCCTAGCATGATCAACATTTCAAAACCGCCACTAGACGATCCACCAACATCTTGCGCGTAGGCATTGGATATAAATAAACTCATAATTTCCCCTAATTTCTGTAAATTTTAATTGTGTTAATGCCAGCTAGTCTTTCAACTGAGGCACAGGCAACTCTTTTTGTGCATAGAATTCGGTGACAAAGGCATCGAGTTCGTTAACGGCAATGGCATCTCGCAAACCTTGCATAATACGTTGGTAATAACGCAGATTATGGATAGTATTTAAGCGTGCGCCAAGTATCTCATTACATTTGTCCAAGTGGTGGAGATATGACCGAGAATAGTTTTTACAAGTGTAACAATCACATTTTTCATCTAATGGACCGGTATCGGTTTTATGTACCGCATTACGAATTTTGACCACGCCGCTGGTAATGAACATGTGGCCGTTGCGAGCATTACGCGTAGGCATGACACAATCGAACATATCAATACCACGGCGCACCGCTTCTACTATATCTTCTGGTTTACCTACGCCCATTAAATAACGAGGTTTGTCCGCAGGAATTTGATTTGTGGTGTGGTCAAGCACTTTGATCATTTCGTCTTTTGGCTCACCCACTGACAAACCACCTATGGCATAACCATCAAACCCAATGTCTTCCAATCCACGCAACGATACATCACGCAGGCCTTCGTACATACCACCTTGAATAATACCAAACAACGCAGATGGGTTATCGCCATGTTCAGTTTTACTGCGTTTTGCCCAGCGTAGAGACAACTCCATGGAAACCCGCGCTTCGCTTTCAGTCGCAGGGTAAGGCGTACATTCGTCAAAGATCATCACGATATCTGCCCCTAAATCACGTTGCACCTGCATGGATTTTTCTGGGGTAAGAAGAATTTTTTCGCCATTAATGGGTGAACGGAAAGTGACACCTTGTTCGGTGATCTTGCGTAAGTCTCCCAAGCTAAACACCTGAAATCCCCCTGAATCAGTCAAAATAGGTTTATCCCAATGCATAAAATCATGTAAATCACCGTGTTGTTTGATGATTTCGGTACCCGGACGCAACATTAGATGGAAAGTATTGCCTAAACAGATATGTGCACCTGTCTCGTCTAACTCTTCAGGTGTCATGCCTTTTACCGTACCGTAAGTACCCACTGGCATGAAAGCGGGTGTTTCTACAACACCCCGATCGAAAACCAAACGGCCACGGCGGGCTTTACCGTCTGTATTATCTAATTCAAATTTCATTAATTTATCTCTGCATACCGGAAAACAGTCCGATGGCAAAATTGGGTTATTACAATTGGGGTGATATATGCGCAAACATATCTGAATGCAATGCCCCATTTAACAAGCCATACTTAAAAACGATGCGAGATTATATACGAATCAGCCAAAGGTTTGAAAATTTATCACTGATAATTTGACTTCATTTGTTAGCTGAGATAAACGCCACCATTCCAATCTACGAATTAGCAACTGCTTGATAGTATAAGAGTCGTACTTATTTCTCACAGTTATGAGTGCACTTTAAGTCAAATAACATCAATAATATATCCACTAACATACTGATTAAAAATCTCCTCTACAACGCAGTTTACCCATCGATGAAAATTTGATTTTATACCATTCTAGCTAATACTATGATCTAATTGGTCTATACCCGTGATCTTTGAAAATGCATCGCATTTGAAGAATTTACTTGAAAAATGAATTAAAAAGATCATGATGTGTGCATGCAAATATC
>QIJM01000304.1 GCA_003232445.1 Paraglaciecola arctica | reverse complement strand
TCTTCCGAGCCAGAGCAGCCCGCTCTAGTTAAGGATTTAGCAGCACAAACTGACACAGTTAATGACTATCAAGTCGAAGATAAGGTTAATGTTGAACACGTCCAAACAAACGGTTTTCTTGACCCTGAGCCTGATATGTTGCTGGCATTACCTGTTGAAAATTTTGTCATTCAAATAGCGGCGATGGCTAATATTAGTATCTTGCAATATTACATTAGGAATGAGCAGCTAGGCCAACAACTGTGGTTATATAAAACGCAACGTTATGGTGGGGATTGGTATGTGTTATTAAAAAACCAACATTTTCCTTCAATTGAAGGTGCCAAAGCAGAAATAATCAATTTGGAAGATGCCATGCTAAGAAATACCCCTTTTGTTAAGAGTATTGAGCAAGTCAAACAAGAAATAAGTGTTTCTGGGTCTTAAATTATTTGTTGTTTTTGCCCAGTGCCGTTACAATTCGGCCTGATAAATTAGCGGCTCCGACTTGGTTGAAACATTGGCAGTAATGAAAGATAAAAAAAACAGAGCCTTTTTGAAATGGGCCGGCGGCAAATACAGCCTTATAGAAGACATAAACGCTAAACTTCCAGAGGCTAAAAAACTCATTGAGCCATTTGTCGGTGCAGGCTCGGTATTTCTTAACACCAACTATTCTAAATATCTGCTCAACGATATTAATCCCGATTTAATTAATTTATACAATATCGTAAAACACCAATCTACTGATTACATAACAGACAGTGCCAAATTGTTCACTTCAGCCTATAACGAAGAACAACGTTATTATCAGATGAGGCAAGAGTTTAATGACAGTGAGGATATCTATGAACGAGCGGTGTATTTTCTTTACTTAAACAGGCACGGCTACAACGGATTATGCCGTTATAACAAGAGTGGAAAATTTAATGTGCCTTTTGGCAGGTACAAAGCCCCCTACTTTCCAGAAAAAGAACTGTTGTACTTTGCAGAAAAATCTCAACTGGCGACTTTTACCTGTGACTCTTTTGAGAAGGTGTTCACCAGAGCGCGAAAGGGCTCAGTAATATATTGTGACCCGCCCTATGCGCCTATTAGTAAAACAGCTATGTTCAATAGTTATGCTACTGGTGGCTTTACTTTGGATAACCAGATTAAACTAGCATCACTGGCAAGTCACACAGGTTACACCCGCAATATTCCAGTATTAGTCAGTAATCATGATACTGAATTTACTAGGGATATTTATCAAGGCGCCGAGATGACTAAACTTCAAGTCAGTCGTCTTATCAGTCAAAATGGTAGTGCTAGATTAAAAGTGGCTGAACTATTGGCTCTCTATCAGACTAAACCTAATGTAGAGTAAACTCAATTTGTCTCGGTTGGATTTTTTGCTTCGCTATTTCCTGAGCGTGATAGCAACTCAAGTAAATCAATAAAGTGGAACTGATATGAGCTTGAACGCCCAGTGAACCATTCAGACCAACTTACACCTTGTGATCGGTCGGTCGCGCATCTATTCACAGGATGGCTAACAGGTAGTTCCTGATCAAAAACAGCATTTTCTAAATTTCCACAAAACACATTTCTATCGTCTGACGAAACCTGAGAAACACTTAATATAGCGACGGTTGCTAAACCAGCTAAGGTCACTCCAGTTAGGGTAAATAACGATTTTGACTTCCTATTCATAGTGTTATCCGCTTTGACATACTTTGTTGCATTATACCTGTAATTCAAAAAGCAACAACTGCACTTCAACTCATATGTTAGATGGTTTATCGTTAATCTTAGAATACAAAAAAGGCGCATTAAATGCGCCTTTAATAAAAATTCAATTTTATAGGTCGAATGATTTGCTAACTGAGAAGTACATAGATTCATCATCGTCAAGATCAGAACCACTAAAAATTACGCCAATACCTACATCGAAACCACCTACTTCAGTAGCGTATGCCACTTCAAAATATTCGCCTTCAAACTCATCTCCCCAAGAACCAAAGGTACCTGAGAAACCATTGTGCTCTATTGTGATGCCTGTGAACGTATAATCAGCTTCAACAATATCCAAGCCCGCATCATCATCTTGTGTACCAATACTGTACTCTAAGCTAAACATGCCGAAACCCACACTTAGGTTTACTTCATTATAAGCACTATCAAAATCACCGGTGTACTGATAAGTGGTCACCCCAGCCCCTAAAGCTAAACCGCTATCAAATTCAACACCGTAACCTGCATAAACGTCGATTTCCAAGCCGTCATCCACATCAGCTGCCCAAGTACCTACGTAAAAACCACTGTTTTCATAATCTAGACCTGCACTTGTAGAGCCACTAGCAGTTTGCTGGATACCACGGAAGTGGTATTGAGAAACATAACCGATATTCGCGCTAACGCTACCTTCAGCAAAAGCCACTTGACTGACACTAGATACAGCTAAAACAGCAGCAGCGATAGCCGTAATTTTTAAAGTTTTCATGTGTGTACTCCGATTGTATTTATAATATTTTCAGTCATTTAACTACGTTTTCTATCATATTGTTTTTATTTTATTCACTGCATAACGCAAATCTAATGCCTAAATGCTGCAAACTAGATAGCACCCACAAAAAACTCTTATCTATTTGTTTTTATTGATTATTTTATAATATTAATCACCTAAAGTTTTATACGCCTGCAATTTTTCAGCAAACACAATGCACCATAAAAGTACAATTCGTCACTATTGGTGCCGCTTTTGTCTATTGGAATTTTTCTGTAAAGTATCGGTTTTTGCTAGCAAGGAAAGTAATGAAACCTTATTTAATTGCGCCTTCGATATTATCCGCCAACTTTACTCGGCTAGGTGAAGAAGTCGACAAAGTGCTGGCTGCTGGCGCAGATGTTGTGCACTTTGATGTAATGGATAATCATTATGTGCCAAATTTGACTATTGGCCCGTTAGTTTGCAAAGCCTTACGCAAACATGGTGTAACGGCGGATATCGATGTTCACCTTATGGTGCAACCTGTAGACGAGATGATAAAGCAGTTTGCCGATGCTGGGGCAAGCTATATCAGTTTTCACCCTGAAGCATCACAGCATGTAGATTGCAGCTGATCATCGATTCTGGTTGCCAGCCAGGTCTGGTATTCAACCCTGCCACTCCCTTACAGCATCTTGACCATGTGATGCATAAGTTACATCATATTTTATTAATGTCTGTTAACCCCGGCTTTGGCGGTCAATCTTTTATCCCACAAAGCTTAGACAAGCTAAAACAGGCTCGTGCATTAATTGATCAATCAGGTTTCGATATTCGATTAGAAATTGACGGCGGTGTAAAAGTCGATAATATTCGCGCCATTGCAGAAGCAGGAGCCGATATGTTTGT
>QIJM01000424.1 GCA_003232445.1 Paraglaciecola arctica | reverse complement strand
ATCCAAATAGCAGCAAATCGTATGGTCAATACCGGTGACTGGATTGAAATGCCCAAATATGGCGCAGATGGTGACGTACTCCAGGTAGGCTTAACTACTGTCAAAGTGCAAAATTGGGATAAAACAATCTCTACCATCCCCACTTACGCGCTTATTTCTGAGCCGGTGAAAAACTGGCGAGGTATGGATGAAAGTGATGGACGTCGCATTAAGCGCTCACTTTATATCGACATTCACAGTATCCGTTTTTGCGACCAAGATATGTTGAATGAGTTTTCTAAAATTCTCTACATTAAGAATTACATCCAAACCAAGCTAGATAAATTGCAGCTTTTTCACAGCGAACAACACATCGACACGGCTGATTTAATCAATAGCCGCAGGCTCACCAATATTGGTACATTGCGCGCCTACATGCAGGCCTATTTAGAAAATCACCCTGACATTAACCAAGATATGACCTTGATGGTGCGCCAAAGACCACCTACAGAACTAGGCATTCCATTAGAAATTTATTGTTTTAGTAAAGATAAAAACTGGGTTAATTATGAAGGGATCCAAAGCGATATTTTTGACCATTTTCTAGCCATATTGCCAGCATTTAAACTAAGAGCCTATCAACGCATTAGTGATAGACCCTAAGTAAAACTAGGCAATAGCTAACGCATACACAAACACTGCGAACAAAGCCAAGGCTGACGCACCAAAAAATCCGTATTCAACCTTAGACTGTATAACGTTTCCACCTTCTGGAGTGGGTAAAAAGCTCATAATGATGCTGCTAATACCTAAAACAAAAGTGATCAATGTAAAACCAAATAAAATGGGTTCGTACCAATTACTCATCAGTCAATTCCTATGTATTTCAAACTGCACACATTATGCACCAAAAACCCAGAATACCAAAAGATGTAAAAGAAAAAGGTATATTGGCTTAAATGCTCACTTATTAGTCTTGTTCACTAATTGCCCCTCGAATATTTACCTAACTCAATCTGAAATAAAGATTATCTCATTGTTTTTAATGAATTTTTATTTGTGGCCTAAGATTTGCTCTTTTCAAATGGTAAACCATGATTAACCAGTTAGGAGAATTTTATGCGTACTATGATATTTGCAGGAGCTTTAGCTTGTTGTTCACTTCCGGCCTTTGCTAATCAGTGCAACGTTGAGTTAAATGGCAACATGCAATTAGAAAACAACGTATTGGTAGTCACTTTAGACAACGATACCCGCCTTACCATTGACCAAGATAAAACCTTGTATGTTGATGGCATTGCTTTGACTCTGGATACACAACAACAAGGCTGGGTAGATAACTATTATGACGGTATCAATCAAGCTGCACCGCAAGCTGCGGCGATAGCAACAGATGCAGTCGCGCTGGCAAGTACCGCACTGAACGAGGTATTTACTGAACTATTAGGCTCAGATAATACTGCATTAGCCGATTTAGCTGACAAATTACGCAATCTTGATCAGCAAATCCAATATAACTTTTACGCAGATAATGGCAACATTCGTTTGCATTCTGAGTCGTTTGAAAACGGCGGTTTTTTTGGCGAGCAATGGGAGGCGCAGTTTGAAGAAGCTATCGAAGATTTGGTCACAGACTCCATTGGTCATTTAATGGTAGCCATAGGCACACAGCTTATTTTTAATGGTGGAGACATGCATGAGTTCGAACAAAAAATGGAACGTTTTGGTGAACAGATGGAACAGAAGGTCGAATATCAAGCCGAAGCACTAGAGAAAAAATCTGAAGAATTATGTTCGACCCTAGCGCAAGTAGATTATGCTGAAACCCAATTACAACAAATTTCACAATTAGCTGAATTAGATATTATTCAAGTGTACGACCAACCTCAACGTATGTGATAACGTTTGTTCAAATGACAATTTGGACAATATGAATGCAAATAGCAGTGGTTGGTTGTGGTTGGTTGGGACTTCCTCTTGCAATTAGTCTACAAAAAAGTGGCCACAGTATTGTGGCCACTCGTCGTTCTAAAGCTGGCTGTTCGCAATTACGTTCACTAGGATCCACTTGTGTGCAGTTTGAGCTAGGAGCCACACTTACTCAGGAAAAATTTGCGCCAATTTTCAACTGTGACTTACTGGTTTTAAATATTCCTGTTGACCGAAAAACAGCATCTGCTGAAGAATTCAGCACCAATATGGATGACTTTTTGAGGCACGCTGTCGATAGCAACATTAAGCAAGTTATATTTGTCAGTACTTCATCTGTGTATGGTGATCTGAACGCAGTAGTGTCAGAAAAAAGCCCAACTACCCCAAATACTCAATCGGGCAAAATCAATTTGACGGTTGAACAATTAGTACAACGATATTTTGCTGCGCAAGCCTCTATACTTAGACCTGCTGGGCTAGTTGGTAAGGATAGGCATCCAGTACACTATCTGGCAGGAAAAACCGAATTAGCCGCGCCAAACAAGGTGGTTAACTTAGTTCATCAACACGATGTTATTCAAAGTATTGAATGTATTATTAAAAACGGGATTTGGGGACATACTTTAGTGCTAAGTGCCTCAGAGCATCCTACCAGACAAGATTATTATACTTGGGCGGCTGAACAGCTCAGTATAGCTGCCCCTTCATTCGTCGAAGAACCAGGACAACCAAGCGGCAAGTTAATCGATGCAAGTGCAAGCTTAGATATACTCGGTATACATCTTAAATACGCTAGCCCTTACGATATGCTCTAATACCAATCCATCCTAACAATTAGCCACTCAGCGAGATTTAAAGGCACCTAATCAAGGCGCTTGAATGAAAGAATAGTTGACCTATTTT
>QIJM01000285.1 GCA_003232445.1 Paraglaciecola arctica | reverse complement strand
ATATAGGTATATTTAACAAAAATTAGGGGAGAAACTGGCCAAATCCAGTGATTTCGCAGTAGGTTTCCTATTCTCGGACAAGCTCCTAGGCCAGTACCAATTCTTTCCCCAAAATATTGCATCCATCTCAATATATGGATAGTCGAGTTTTTTGGATAGCGCTTTAGCAAATGTGCTTTTGCCGCTACCACTAGCGTCTATAATGTTGATTTTTTTCATGCTTCAGAACACATAACATTCAAATGACCATGCTCGATTTTGGAAAACGGTTTTTCAGATGTGAAAATAGCACTGGAGCTCACTCAAAATGCTGCCGCAAGGATTCTGCGGTCTGCCGTTTAAAGTCTGTAATAGCTTCATGACTGAACTTGTCTGGGATTTGTCTTTGTTCCAATCGAGCAATATGTGGTGGACCAAACCCCCAATCACTTCCCTGTCGCCTCGGAACAACATGAAGGTGAAAGTGTGGCACTTCCTGTCCGCTACCAATACCATTATTTTGATACAAGAGCACTCCATCGGGAGCAAATTCACTAACCATTGCCTGTGTGATTCGTTTTGCGGCCGCCATTATTGCAGCTTCTTCTTTTTGGGTCAGATCCAGTAGAGTTGGTGCGTGACGGACTGGTAAAACAATACACTGACCTTGTTCAAACTGCCGGCCATTGAGCATTGTCAGCGTTAAACTGTTGTGTTCGATAACATTCCATTGTTTCGTTTTTCCTTGAATAATTTCGCAGAAATAACAGGGGTTCATTTTCGGTAAAGGAAAGTTCATAAAACACCTCATTTAGGCAGTTGGTAGTAGTTGATTATTTCGTGCTGGCTACAATCAACTATTGGTCATATGGATTTTACTGTTAGTCATGTGTTTGTTTAGATAAACAGCAAGTATTAAAAACCAAGTATAAATAGTAATTTCAGTAAGGCGCTGAATTAGCCCAACAAACTCTGATTCAGGATCAAAACCTAACAATAAAATGAATGCCATGATCCCCAAAATCCAGCCAGAGTGCTGAACTAGTTTTGAATTAGGCCATTTTTTCGATTCAATGGCTAATACTATTATGCCAATAATACTAAATAAATACGCTATCATGCCAAAGCTCATATGCAGATTATGCGAAATGCTCGCCTCGTCAGGTCTACAGCCTAAATCACAGGGAAACACCGCCGCAATGACAAGTGCAATAGCATAGAGTGCAATGCTGGTCATACCTAAAATCAAGAGTCTAGATTTGGGTAATATTGAGTTTGCCAACAAGACAAAAAGAAGTATAAAAATCTCTGTTGGAATAAAACCTAAATAATTCACTAGAGCACTATAGGGTGCACCTGTAGCACCTAGTTCGCTAATAAATTGTGAAGAGTGGCTGTAATTAGGGTATGTGAGACCACCTAAAAGAACGGTAATGAAAAGCCAAATAAAGCTTAGCAGAGGAAGCCCTATAATCAAAAATCGTTTGTTCATATAATACCTCTTGAATGTCTGGCGACTAGCGAGTGATCCTCATGGTGAATAATGCACCGAAGATCGACTTTAGCCTTGTTAGGCGCGTTTTTCTACTCTCCAAGGTGGGTTTAAACGAGCTTCACCAGCCCAATACAACTTAATTTTGTTTCCCGATGGGTCTCTGAGGGTTGCTTCACGCCATAAATAGCTCTGGTCTGTAGGGTTTTGTTCGAACTCAATGCCTTTTAATTTTAAATCATCAACCCACTCATCAAGCTTTTCACTCTCAAAGTAGATTATTGAACCATTTTCAAAAGATGATTCAGCAAGTGAAAGCGAAAATGTAGCACCTCCACCAGGGCATTCAAACCGAGCATAATGGGGTGTATCAACTATCTGTGTAAAACCTAAGGTCAGATAGAATCTACTTGCTTTTTCCATATCATTAACTGGAAGCGTTACTTGATTTAAATTCACAAATTCTCCCTGGCACTTACCGCCCAGTTAATGAGTAGCCCAAGGCTGGCTGGTGATTTGCTCAAGCAGACAAGTCTAGTTTTGAGCGAACCTTAATGTAATTGCTTATTAGTACTAGCTTGGCTTCGCACTAAAATTAACTCTGATAGGCTCTCGCCGGATTTACTAAGATAAGACTCTTTCCTGCGGATTTTATCATTATCAATTAGCACCTCAAAACCCAATGAATGCTGGTGAGAGTCATCTAAGCTGTTTAAATTTGTCGCATCGAGAAAGACAAAAGACAAATCATTTATTGACGAGTTTTTTGTTAATTTTAGTCTTGGTTGGTTTCCTTGAGGGCAATAATGTGTCGCAATTAAATTATCGTTATTTAGGTGGTAAATAGTAAGAGAATGCTTGTTACCATTGTTTAACCATGTTTCAACTAAAACGGTATCGTTTGCAGTTAATTCAAATGAAATACTAAAGTTTGAGTTAGGCGGCGAGCTTTCCTTATGCCAAACTCCTACGAGCGATTTCATTTGTTTAAAAGCATCAGAGGTTTTTAAATTCATACCCGCAACTGTTGAAGAAACTAACATTAAAGCTACAGCAATTAATAATATATTTCGAGATTTCACCTTAAACTCCCTAGAGTGTAAATATTTAGCTAACCTGTGACTCAATAGTCCGGTGTTTTCGGCATTATAGCGTGTTCACAAATAAGAACTGTATTTTTTTATGTCTGCGTGAAGCGATTTGATATGAGGTGTATTTATTAAAATACACTCATAAAGAACAAGGGATCAAGTTCCTTAAGGCAATTGAAAAGCTAAAGTTCACCAACAAGGCGCCATATGCGAGGCATAGCTTACAAGTAATGGTCACTCCATTGATAAAGCTG
>QIJM01000681.1 GCA_003232445.1 Paraglaciecola arctica | reverse complement strand
AATTATTAAAGCAAGTTGTTAGCGTGATGGGGATAGAAGGCATATTGTCACAATTTCCTCAGCAACTATCCGGCGGAGAAAGACAACGTGTAGCAATAGCCAGAGCATTATTAAGCCAACCAAAACTAATGCTGATGGACGAGCCTCTAGCGTCGCTAGATACCGCGCGTAAGTTAGAAATTTTGCCTTACTTAGAACGTCTGCGTAGCAGTTTTAATATGCCTATTTTATATGTGAGTCATGCCGTCGATGAGATAGTACGACTAGCCGACCATGCTGTGATTATGCGACAGGGAAAAGTGATTGCCCAAGGTGGCATAACAGAGCTGTTTTCTAGAGTTGACTTGCCCTTGGGAGTGAGCAATGAAGTGGGGGCTATTCTCGAATGCAAAGTAGTACAAAGAGACAAACAATGGCATTTGATGCGGGTCGCTTTTGATGGTGGTGAGCTTTGGTTGCCCAATGTCGAAAACAAACACAACAATACACAAAGGGTACGTGTGTTGGCGAGTGACGTTAGCCTAACTTTAACGCCTCATACAGATAGCAGTATTCTCAACGTGTTATCAGGACGAATAGTAGAAATAATCAACGACCAAGATCCCGCTATGTCATTGGTACGATTAAAAGTAGGGGAGAATTATCTACTGGCTCGTTTGACCCAAAAATCGTTACAAAACCTGGCTTTGACCTTGGGTAAGAGCCTATGGATACAAATTAAGTCAGCCGCAATAGTGCGTTAGTTATGATAACTAGATTAAATATAGTCAGCAAAAAGTAACGGCTTTTTCAATTATCTTTAGTATTTTTGTTTATTCGAAAAAAACGTGCAAAATTAAGGGCGACAATATAGGCATGTTTCAACGTTATAATATATTTTTTAGTTAGTTAATTCAGTGTGTTATCTGGGTTTGTAAAAATATGTAGACATATCTTACAAATTTAAACAGAGTTGGCCTTCGCTTTGCTTTATCTTAATAGACAAGCAAATTTTAAGGAGAAAAGTGATGTTTGGTTTTACAAAAGTAGCGCTACTGGTTTTGCTGTTAGTCGGCAGTTTTAACACCTTGGCTGAACAGCAAAGTCCCCATCAGGTTATGAGTACGGTAGGCGATAAGTTGTTTACTCGTTTATCTGAACAACAGCAGCAAGGTAAAGCTCAACCAGAGCTTATTAAACTAATTGTTCAACAAGAACTGATGCCCTTTGTGGATCATCGCTACGCTGCGTTTAAGATTTTGGGTGCCTATATTAATAAAACAAACAAAGATGAAAGAGAACAGTTTGCGGCAGCTATGAAAGGCTACCTGGTCACTATGTACGTCAATGCGCTTAGCCAATACAAAAATCAAAAGGTTATTTTTGAACCAGAGAGTGAGGAAGCGCAAGGTAAAATAGCCTCAGTTAGAGCAATGATAACTGAGCCAGGCGCTCCAGATATTATCGTTGATTTTAAACTACGAAAAGACAAAAAAACGCAACAGTGGAAAGCCTTCGATATGGTAGTCGAGGGGATCAGCATGATCAGTGCTAAACAGTCCGAAATTACCGCCAGAATAAGAGCATCGAGTCTTGCCACTGTCACTGCAGAAATAAAAGGGCAAGGGGTTTAGGTTTTTTAGACCCGCTGATTTGAAGCCTATTGGTTTGTGGTTAACTAATTTACCGCTTTGCGGTATGCTATATCCGATGGTATTCAATACCCATGTCACACTGTATGCATAAACTCTATCAGTGAATTTAATGTGTCATTCAAAAAACTAAAAAGAGTATTAATAATGAAAATAAGAATAAAAACCAGCATGTTATTAGGCGCTTTATTAGCCAGTCAATTGGCCTATGCCAATGTTGAAAATGGAGAATTTGAAAGCTGGTCTGGTACAACACCAGATAATTGGACGACTATCGACTCAGGCATAAGCCTAAGTGGATCAACTTCTGTGGTAAAAAGTGGCATCAGTGCTGCTGCCGTGACTGTGAACACAGGCTCTCAGAGTTCAACGGATTTGCGCCAGACTGTGAGTCTCACTTCTGGGCAAACTTATGACTTTAGTGTGTGGGTTTATCATACCGAAGGAAATATGCGAGCCCGTCTATACGTAAATGGATATCAGGGATATTCGAATGCCTCGACCACAGGTCAATGGCAGGAGTTGACCTATAGTTACACTGCAAGCAGCACAACCAATATTGAAGTTGGCTTACGCTTTTACGACGTAACAGGTTTTGATGGCAGCGAAGTCGTTTATGTGGATGATTTTGAACCCAACAGCGGTGCTGGTGGAGGTTCAAGTTCAGGTGGTTGCAGTGCTGGCTCATTGAGTCTAACAACTGACAACTATGGTTCTGAAACTAGCTGGACTATTACTGACTCTGGCTCTTCTACTGTATTTTCAGGTTCGGGTTACTCAAGTAATACTACTTATTCTGAAGATGTGTGTTTGGATGGCGGTGATTATGTATTTACCATTGATGATACCTATGGAGACGGCATTTGTTGCTCATACGGTTCAGGCGCTTACAACCTAGTCGTTGCTGGCAGTACCGTGGCAAGTGGTGGTAGTTTTGGTTCAAGCGAATCGACTAGCTTTACTGTTGGCAGTGGCTCTGGTGGTTCAACAGACTTAAGTCAATACTACAACAGCGCTGAAGGCTTAACGGGGTATTCATTAAAAACTGCCTTGTACAACATCATCAATGGGCATACCACGCAAAGTTATGGCGCCCTTTGGACGTTTTACTCAGCTAACGAACTCGACAGCTACTACGAAAATGATGGCAGTATTTTAGATATATACTCTGAATCGCCTAATTCGTC
>QIJM01000101.1 GCA_003232445.1 Paraglaciecola arctica | reverse complement strand
CGCTATCCCCTACTGCAGGACAGCATGATGTCATTTGCAGCACGGATACCCGCGGACATGTTGATACACCGATTTGAACTTCGGTCATTCTACCGCAACGCTATGAAAGGTTTTCTGGCCGACGAAACCCTGTCAAAGAGCAAGCATGGGTTTGGCTTACCTTTTGGTATATGGATGAACGAATACCCGCCATTGAAAACTTTTGTGCACGAGAATCTCCAAAATTTTAGACAGCGTGAAATCCTGAATACACATTACATCGACAAAATCCTCGAGGCACAGCTGACCGGGCACGCCACATACTACGGTGTATTTATCTGGGTGCTGGTGATGCTGGAGCAGTGGTTGCAGACACATAATCAATGATAGTCGCCTGGCTCATTGTGATGACAACCTCAAGGTCAATGTGAATCTACAATTGGACACCCTGTGGCTCCTTTTTTTAATATACCTGGTCGAGATAGATTGCATAAGATTCGGGTCGGTAAGTGGAAAGATAGTTTAAATAGTCTGAAGACTTCCAGAATTTTACCCGATACCCAGAATGCAGAGATAATAATGGTTTATAAAGGCTGAAGGATCAATTTTATGAAATATGATAAGACCAATTCAATAAAATTACGGTTATTTTTACTTTATAAACGTAACTATTTGAGCTTATTTTCACCTTCAGCAGCTAATAAGCAAACAGTTTTTGTGAGTGGCATGCAGCGTTCTGGCACTAATATGTTGATGAAAGTGCTGGATTATAGCTTGCGAGCTTATGTCTATCATGAAACGGATGTGCGTGCATTTGATAATTTTGAAATGCGCAATGTCAAAGTGATTCGCCGCCTGCTGGAATCCTCTAAAGCACCATTTTTTATTATTAAGACTTTATGTGAATTGCAAAATATTAGTCAGTTAACGAATGAATTCCAACCCGCTAAAACGATCTGGATTGTGCGCAATTACGATGATGTCAGTAACTCCATGCTGGCGTCATTTAAAAAAAATATTGTTAGTCGTATCGTAAGAGCTGTTAAGCAGGAAACTGATGAATGGCTTGCAGCTGGTATGAGCCAGCAAACCAAACAACAACTAGAGCATTGTGTGCATCCTGGGATGAATGAAGTTTTGGCGGCGGCAGCACAGTGGTATTTTCGTAATATCTTGTTTTTTGAGCAAAATTTACATGATGATGACAAGGTATTGCTAGTGAGTTATGAGCAATTGGGGACTCAGCCAGTTAGCGAAGTACAACGTATTTGCAAATTTTTAGGGATAACTTATAATAAATCGATGAGTAACGATATATTCTCAGGTTCTATTTCACGAAGGAAAAAGCCTGATATTAATCCTGAAGTTCGAGAGTTATGTGGGCAATTAATGGCACAATTTGAGCCGTTATTTATTAACAATAAACCTGTTTAGATTTATAAACTATGCATCTGATCCATAATATCAAGCGCGCTCCTGAAACTTTTTGTAATCACTTTTAGGTACAGTTTTCACATATCAATACAATCAACTTTAGTTGCTGACTCCTTTTCTCGCCAAACCTGCGTAAAGGGCTAGACTCTTTAATATGATCAATTCTTTCTACAGGAAAAGCACGTATTGATGTGTATTACGCGGATTATGATGTTGCGTATATGATTGCTATATAAACTAGTTCGCTCAAGATTAAGATGCTTGTTCATAAATAATTCGATGTACCATCAAGTTATAAGGAAAATAATGAGAATTATCTCAGCCACTTTGCTAATCATCTTTTTCAGTCTAGCGCATGCCAAACAACCCAAATGGCAATATGCTATAGGCGGAAGTTATAAAACTTCACCTTATGTGGACTTGCTGCCACCTTTTTGCGGCCTTAGTAAAAATCCAAAATACAAAAATGTTAATTGGAAAAAAGTATATGGCCCTGAAATGACTTGGTCCAATCACTTTTGTGAAGCATTAACAATAAAACCAATCTGCCGAAAATATCCTGTAAAAGATAAAAAAGAATGCCTTTCCAGATTGGAAAGTAGTTATATCTACTGGCAGAGGCATATGAGTAACCCAGATTTTAAGTTACTACCCTATTATTATGTAGAATATGGCGACCTTCTAAAAGAAATTGGTGACACAGGAAAAGCGATCACTCAATATCAAAATGCTCTAAAAGCAAATCCAAAATACATTAAGGCCTATACAAGGTTAGTTGATTATTATATAGAAATTGGTTTACTAGAAGAGGCTGAACATGCAGTCAATACTGCTTTAAAAATAAAAGAAACAAAGTCTCTACTTAGACGTAAAAAGGAAATTGAGAAAATAACTGAAGCTTCTCCATAATTCTTAAATACAGGATCCTTAGTAATATAGCTTACTGAGGATTGATGACTGTATTGTATTTATCAATTAGTTCTCTTGACCATAAAAAAAACTATAACAACACGGCAATTTATATACTAATGGTATTGTCTATATGTGATAGAACGTCTATGGCAAAGATCTATCACTGAAAGTCTAACTATTTTGGAAACTAAACACAAAGCCATAACTTAATCACAAGGCTATCTAAGAAATGAGTATAGGTCAAACAGTTCGTCAAGGTACAAGATGGTTATTAGCTGGATCTGTATCAAACCAAATCATGCAATTTGGTTTTGGTATAATTTTGGCTCGATTGCTTGTTCCAGAAGATTTTGGATTAATAGTGACCATACAGATCTTTACAGGACTTGGGTGGAGGTATGGGGCAGGCTTTGGTTCGTTCTAAGAATGTTGATGCTGAAGACTTTCAGGTTGTCTTTACAGTTCAAATGATTATTGGCATCGTGATTTATAGTATGTTCTTTGTGGTAGCACCCTGGTTTTCCATCTGGTTTGATAACCCAATGTATACTGATCTTTTACGTGTTTCAGCAATCAGCTTTTTACTCAGGCCTTTTATAAACATTCATAGTTCCTGGTTAAATCGGGAGATGATGTTTAAAGAAAGAACGTTGGTTGGCTTTATTTCAGCAATCATTGGCAGTGTGATCAGTATTGTGATGGCTTTTTCTGGTTATGGTGTCTGGAGCCTGATAATTGGCGGCCTTTCTGGATCTGTAATTTTGATGTTTTTAATTTCACGCCTTACGCCGAATAAAATATATCCAATAATTAAAAAATCCAAGGTTAAAAAATATGCAGTTTATGGCGCGAAGGTGTCCGGAAATGACATTATAAATTATACGAGAAAAGAGGTGAGTAACTTGATTATTAGTCGTATAGGAGGTGCTAGTTTAGTGGGTATTTTCAATAAAGCTAATAGTCTAGGAAAATTACCCTTTACGACGATTAGCGCGGCTGCTTATCAACCCGTCATGCGTGAGATGTCTAAGGTACAGGATAATCTTGATCAATCAAGGTATCTCTTTCTTAAAATGATATCTTTATTGGTTATTTATACACTACCCGTTTATTTAGGGCTGTTCTTTTTAGCAGAACCTTTTATTTACGTTGTCTATGGTGAAAAATGGATGCAGGTAGTAGAGCCATTAAGAATTTTATCTCTTGCGGGGCTGTCTTATTGTATAGGTCATCCATGTGGCGCAATTTTGGCAGCACATGACAGGTTGGGCAGGGAAATGATTGTTCAATTTATAGGGCTTGTTCTTATAGGTTTAACTACTTATTTTGGTTTACAATGGGGATTATCAGGAGTTGCATGGGGCATACTGGGAACAGAGGTAATTTCGGCAGGATTGATGTATTATCTAGTGGTGCAAGCCATACAGGTCAATTTGCGCAGCCTGATTAAAACCATTACACCGGGATTAATATTAAATGGTATTTTATTATTAGTATTGTTTGTTCTATCCGGTTTTTTCTCTGAAAAGCTTGATGTTCTACAATCTGTCTACTATATGATGCTAGCGGCATTTTTTGGTGGCGGGGCCTATATTTTGTTTTTCCTCTTTTTGCCCCTTGAATCTATTTCTTCAGAATCTATGCGATGGAAAAGAGCATTAAAAATAGAGTCATGAGAATAAAGAATGCAAAATATAAACATGCCAGTACTTCTTTGAATGAGTATCTTAAAAAATATACAGTATCTAGTAACAACCGATCAGTATTTAATATTTATAGAGATGCTTGAATTCAAGGATGCCCTTAATTGGACGATTGGTATAAATGGTAAAATCACGAGTACAGTTCCAGCAAAAGGCTGGGTACATGTTTTTAAAAGATTGAGCAATGGAAATGAAAACTTGTAGAATTTGTAAAAATGAAGAAAATAATCTAACTTATAAAGTAAGAGAAATGATGTTCGGTTTAAATGAGACATTCGATTACCTTGAATGTGATAGTTGTGGCTGCCTTCAACTTACAAATGTACCTGAATCTTTTGATAAATATTATCCAGAGCATTACTGGAACTTTGAAATTAATCGCCTTGAAAAAGAACAGAATGGTTTCCTGAAGGCCTGGCTACATCATAGAAGAACAAAATACTGGCTCACTAATAAAAAGGATGTGATTGGTAAATTTATTTCATTTAATAAATATCAACCTGTTCATATAAGTTGGGTAAAAAGAGCCGGGATAGAACATCTGGATGCTAAAATATTAGACGTTGGCTGCGGACTTGGAGATAGATTGCTGACATTGAATAATGATGGGTTTGAAAATCTAACTGGCATTGATCCGTTTATTGATAGTGACATTGACTATGGTAATGGAGTAAAGATTTTTAATAAATCATTGTTTGATATGCATGGTCAATTTGATCTAATAACCCTGCATCATTCATTTGAGCACATGCAGGAACCATTATTAGTTCTTAAAAAATTATCTGAATTGATCAAGCCAGGTCATAAAATATTAGTGAGGATTCCCCTTGCATCATCATATGCATGGAGAAATTATGGGGTTAACTGGTTCCAGATAGATGCCCCAAGACACCTTTTTCTTCATACAGAAAGCAGTATGAAGCAATTAGCAGAAAATACTAATTTTACTATAAGTGA
>QIJM01000391.1 GCA_003232445.1 Paraglaciecola arctica | reverse complement strand
TTGCAGCTTATACTGCCACGCCTTTGTTTATGGTGGGTTTTGCTGCTTTCTATCCTGTGTTGTGGTTTGTCATGCTTATTGGTTTAGTTGGTCTAACCTATTCAGTCTATTTACTCTATGCAGGTACGCCAATCTTAATGCATATTCCAGAGGGAAAAGGTTTTATCTACGCAAGCTCAGTGGTCACTTGTGGCTTGGTGTTGCTAGCTATATTAATGGCCGCTTCGGTAATTTTATGGAGTATGGGCATGGGTCCTGTATACGTGGGTTAAAACTCTTTGCAGGTTTTATAAAAAAAGCCACGTATCCAAAAACGTGGCTTTTTTTTATGAGCTAGCGTTGCATTGCGTAGTCTTGACTCATATTGTGCATGTCTAAATTACTCAATTCTGCCTGTATACCTTCGTTTTTTGTCTCTTCATTACGCATATTGTCTATACGCTGCAAATACGCATTGTCTACATCACCAGTGATGTAATTACCGTCAAATACCGACGTTTCAAAACGTTTAATCTCAGGGTTCAACTCACGTACAGCATCAATCAAATCACTGAGATCTTGAGATCTTGGAAAATCAAACCATCTGCACGGATCAAGTCACTGATCTGTTCAATCTCGCGACCATATGCAATTAGCTCATTGGCCGATGGCATATCGATGCCATATACGTTAGGAAAACGGATTTCAGGGGCGGCAGAGGCAAAGTAAACTTTCTTAGCGCCAGACTCACGTGCCATTTCAATAATTTGTTCTGAGGTGGTACCTCGCACAATCGAATCATCAACCAAGAGCACACTTTTATCTTTAAATTCTGAAGGAATAGCATTCAGTTTACGGCGCACCGACTTACGCCTCATAGTTTGCCCTGGCATAATAAACGTGCGACCAATGTAACGATTTTTAACAAACCCTTGGCGATAAGGTTTGTCTAACTCAATAGAAATTTGTAGAGCAACATCAGTAGACGTTTCTGGAATAGGTATCACTACATCAATATCTATATCAGTCCATTCTTTAGCAATTTTTTGTCCCAGTTTTCGGCCCATATTGACCCTAGAGGCATACACAGAAATACCGTCGATAAATGAGTCTGGACGGGCAAAATAAACAAATTCAAAAATACAGGGAGCATTAATAGGTTGATGCGCACATTGCTGCGTGTGCAACTCGCCTGCCTCAGTCACATAAATGGCTTCGCCGGGTGCAACATCACGAATAAAAGTAAAACCTACAGCGTCTAGAGCCACGCTTTCAGAAGCCACCATATATTCATCACCGAACACTGTTTTACGTTTACCTAAGGCTAGCGGGCGAATACCAAATGGGTCTCTAAATGCCAACATTCCGTTACCAATAATAACGGCGACAACCGCGTAGGCACCTCGGATCTTTGCATGTACCTTGGAAACAGCTTTAAACACCTCTTCAGGGGTTAAGTGTAAACCTTCACAATTTTGCAATTCATGGGCAATGACATTTAACAACAATTCTGAATCTGAGGTAGTGTTGATGTGTCTTCTGGCAACTTTCGCCACTTCATCTTGCAGCTCGTGTGCGTTGGTTAAGTTACCATTGTGAGCAAAAGCAATACCGAATGGTGAGTTGACATAAAAAGGTTGTGCTTCTGCCGAACTCGAACTACCAGCAGTGGGATAGCGGACATGACCAATACCAAATTGTCCCGTTAGTCTTTTCATATGACGAGTATGAAACACATCTCTAACCAAGCCATTGTCTTTCCTAAGGTGAATGACACCATCATCTACAGTCACTATACCAGCAGCGTCTTGGCCCCTATGCTGAAGCACGGTCAAGGCATCATACAAAGCTTGGTTGACCGAGCTTTTACCCACTATTGCGACAATACCACACATGCAACTTACCTTTTTAAACGGGCTTTATAAAACTTGAGTTGTTCTGTAAATATTCAAAAAACCATTCAATGATTAAACTAAATTCTGGAATAAGTACTGAGGTTTCCCACCATGTTGATGAAGACATAGGGGTAAAAGTATCTAAGAAAAATAACAACGCACTGACAATTAATATGCCTCGCAAGGCACCAAATACAAGCCCTAATGCGCGATCGGTGCCTGTCAGCCCCGTAAACTGGACTAACTGGGAAATCAAATAATTGACTAAACCACCTATGACTAAAGTCGATACAAACAATATGCCAATGGCCACACCATTGCGGATCATCAGATCATCAAATTTAGTCAGGTAAGCGGCAAGATCTACATAGAAATGGCTAGCAATAAAAAACGCACTAAACCAAATTGTCAAGGAGATCGCTTCTTTTACAAAGCCTCTAATTAAGCTGATAACGGCGGAAAGTAAAATCACACCCAGTATGGCGAAGTCAATCCAATTCATAAAATTCGTTTTTACCGCTTAAATGGCATGACGTTAAGCTGACCTAGCCTTTGTTAACATCACAGAATTAAAATCGCGCGTATTTTACCAAAAAACCTGGCTAAAATCCTGATAATTTTCATACAACATATACATTATTGAACAGTAAAAGGTGTCACTCTGCCCTGTAATTGAGTTAATTCTTTTAGATGGGAAAGTGCGTTTTCTAAATTACCCTTTTGCAGATCAGGACCGACAAAAACTTTGATTAAAGTCCCTGAATTGGTCTCTACTGGCCGACTAAAAGCACGATAGCCAGCTTTGTCTAAACGATTTAATAGCTCTTGTACATTCTTCTGATGACGAAAGCTGCCTAATTGCACTACCCAACCTGCACTCGCCAATAATCTATCAACATCTTGCTCAACCACAGTTTGCCGCTCTAAACTGCTAGTCTTTGGCACGACTGCTTTGGGTGCTTCTGCCACTGAGACAAATTCACTTTCTTGGTACACATCAGGCACTTGCACATCTTCAGTTCGGCTTTCTAGTTCTGTTTCGGCAGGTAAGTTGGGGCTTAGATTATCATCTATTGCCTGCTCAGAAATCACTTCAACTTTACGCGTCGCCGCTTCTTTTACTTTACCTGTGTCAAAGGGTACGGGAGGTTTAACCGTTTTCATAGGCGGTTTTTGAGGCAATTCAACAAATAAGCCACGCTTTGATTCTTGTTTTCCATCCAATAAGTCAGGTAAAAAAATCACAACTATTGCAACAACTATAGCGGTCCCTACCAAGCGATTTTGTAATGCGGATGACACTCTACTACACCTTTTTGTGAGGGGTTAACGACCCCATTTTCAATACATTGGTAACAGTAAAAAAAGAGCCGAAAACGATCACCAGATCATCTTTTTTGGCCTTTTCTAAAGCACATTTGTATGCGACTTCGACTGATCCATAGTCTAACACTTTTTGCTCAGAGCTTAATACCGCAGAAACCAATGTACTTGACTGCGCCCCCCTAT
>QIJM01000168.1 GCA_003232445.1 Paraglaciecola arctica | reverse complement strand
GGCATGGCTTATTATGCCGTGGAAAGGTATAGCGATGCTATAGTTGCTCTGCAAAAGGCGTTGGACGGAGGCTCTAATAAGGTTGGCGCTATTCATTTAGCTATGATGCAAGCTCATTTTGATAAAGGTGACTTTAGGTCTGCTTACAAACATGTAAAGGAAGCAAAAAAGGATAGATCTACAGCTCGAAATGCTAGAAGTTGGGAGCCTTATATTAAGGAAAAGGCGAAAAACCGGAATATAAAACTTTAATGCAAAAAGCTCCTCAGGGAGCTTTTTTTACATTCTTTTTTTGATTTTTTTACTAAATCTAGTATTTTAATACACCTAATAAAAGTCTAATTTTAAGTCAATGCCTGAATAATTAATGCAATATTTCATCTCAGTTTTTATTAGTGCCTTTTTGGTTTTTCAAATACAACCTATCATTTCAAAAATTATACTACCTTGGTTTGGTGGTGGTGCCAGTGTCTGGACCACTTGTCTGTTGTTTTTTCAATTCTTTTTGTTGGTAGGTTATTTATATGCTTATATACTGACCAAAATATTGAAAGTGAAGTATCAGATTGTTGTGCATTTGGCATGCCTGTTACTTAGCTTATTTCTGTTGCCTAATAATATTGCTGACATACAAAATATACCGATAAGTGGGTCACCTACTTGGGCCGTATTGAAAGTATTGTTTTTTGGCCTAGGTTTTCCCTATTTGATATTATCAGCAAATACACCACTATTGCAGCACTGGTTCACCAGCGAAACTAATGGAGCGCATCCCTATAGGTTGTATGCCACTTCGAATGTTGGTTCATTTTTGGCGCTAATTAGTTATCCAATAATCATCGAACCTTTTATGTCACTCGATGGGCAAATTAAGTTATGGTCCAGTATTTATTGGCTATTTGTGCTGCTGGTTGGCTGGATATTTTTTATAGTCGTTAAGCAAAATAACAAAGACAGACTTTGTACCCCCGAACAACCTATTAATCCAAAGGTGGGTTTTTTCAGACTTATCTTATGGTTTATGCTGTCTGCCTTAGGCGTGATTTTGTTGGTGTCAACCACCAATGCATTGACGCAAAATGTACCACCTGTGCCTTTTCTTTGGCTTGCTCCTTTAGCGATATATTTGCTGACCTATGTGGTGGCATTCAGTAATTTTGCCATATACGTTAGAAAATTTTGGCTGCCTTTCTTTATGTTGCTGTCATTTGTTGCCTTGTTAATTTATTTCATAGGCGGGCAATTTGACATCATTACTCAGTTATTGATTTATCTGTTGATTTTATTGTGCGGTTGTATGATTTGTCATGGAGAATTGAATTCACTTAAACCACAGCAGGGCAATACAACCTTGTTTTATTTGGTCTTATCTGTCGGTGGAGTATGCGGTAGTTTTCTCGTGTCTTTCGTTGCTAAGAATTTGTTTGATGAGTTTTTGGAATTTCCATTGGCGATTTTCAGCGTACTGGTGCTTGCTACTGCTTCACTATGCTGGAACAAACAAGATGGGCTCGCTGAGGTCAAACCCCGTATGGCGGGTGTTGTTAATAGTCAGCTTTCTATATTGGCTGTAGGGAGTGCAGTTGTAGGGTTAGTTTGGTTATTGGCCTTCATCAAACTCAACAACCAATATCAGCAATACGATATTGCCAAGGCGCGAAATTTTTACGGCATACTGACAGTTAAAGATATCATTGAGGGCAAAGTTAATGAGAGAAGATTAATTGATGGTACTACCTCACACGGTAGTCAATCTTTGCCATTGTCTCAATCAGCTGTACCTACGAGTTATTATCGTCCAGGTACAGGTGTGCAACTGGTCATTGAGGAACTGTCGAGTGACAGTAAATTACAAGTCGGGATCATTGGTTTAGGGGTAGGGGCTTTAGCCGCTTATGGTCAACCTGGAGACCATTATACTTTTTATGAGCTTAATCCATTAGTATCAGACTTTGCTAATAAATATTTTAGTTACCTGAGCAGTGCTAAGGCGGAAGTGGATGTCAAGTTAGGAGATGCTCGGGTCACTTTACAAAATGAATTAGATTTAGGACAAAAAAATGCGTTTGATTTGCTTATCATGGATGCTTTTTCAGGCGATTTAATTCCCACTCATTTGATGACGCATGAAGCGTTTTTATTGTATCAGCAGCATATCAAAGCCCAAGGTGTTATAGCTTTACACATTTCCAATAGGCATTTGTCTCTATTGCCTGTCATCATGCAGCATAGCAGAAGCTTAAATATGCAGGTTATGTTGTTTGAAACCCCCGGTGAAGGAAATGAACACGATGCCCAGTGGGTGGTGCTGACAAATAATAGTCGATTGACCCAATCAGCAAAGTTAATCTCTAGGCAAACCGTGATAGCTAAGGATCAATATCAAAAGGTTTTATGGACAGATGATTATTCAAGTTTGCTGCCTATTTTAAAGGTCTTAAACTAAAAATGTATTACTGATCTATTAGAATTTTTCCAAAGCTAGTCTTTAAGGCTTGTTCGATTTGTTTTTTGCCACTCAAACTGAATTTTGCACAAAGGTGCTTATCCGTAAGGTTTTGCAATAGTGCAGCCACCAACAAGGTTTGCTCTGGTATTGCCAATTTTGAGAAGCAATCAGGATTGACTATCAGGTACTCTTTCAATCGACGCTTGCAGGTGGAATAAGCCCGCTTTCCTATGGCAAATTGCCTTAGTATTTCCATATTTGTACATGCACCCACATTCGCGGTTGGCTTAAACAGTAGAATTTGCATAAGTATATCTTCAGACATCCATTGAAAATTTTTGTCCATCTGATAAAGCAGTTCTTGGTGAAATTCTTTATGA
>QIJM01000213.1 GCA_003232445.1 Paraglaciecola arctica | reverse complement strand
TCTTTTTTGTGTTCGACTAAACGTTTGGCTTTTTCGATTACCATTTCAGCTACTTGTACGTGGCGGCTGGCTGGCTCATCAAAAGTAGAAGCTATCACTTCACCGCGCACCAAGCGCTGCATTTCGGTTACTTCTTCTGGTCGCTCATCAATCAACAACACCATTAACAAACATTCAGG
Organism: Paraglaciecola arctica; assembly: GCA_003232445.1. Classification (GTDB taxonomy): domain Bacteria; phylum Pseudomonadota; class Gammaproteobacteria; order Enterobacterales; family Alteromonadaceae; genus Paraglaciecola; species Paraglaciecola arctica_A. Next base: position 3,789 of record QIJM01000213.1, on the reverse strand, counting down.
GTGATTAGCCGCGATAGATTGGGCGATGTTTTGTAACAGTAATGTTTTACCTGCTTTGGGCGGCGCGACAATCAAACCACGTTGACCGCGGCCAATCGGAGACGCTAAATCTAACACTCGTGCAGTGATATCTTCACTACTACCATTGCCACGTTCCATGATTAAACGTTCGTTAGCGTGCAGTGGCGTTAAGTTTTCGAATAATATTTTATTACGTGCATTTTCAGGGCGATCGTAATTGACCTCGCTTATTTTTAATAATGCGAAGTAACGTTCGGTATCTTTTGGTGGACGTATTTTGCCGGAAATCGTATCGCCAGTTCGCAAGTTGAAGCGCCTGATCTGACTAGGCGAGACATAAATGTCGTCTGGCCCTGCCAAGTATGAAGAGTCGTTGGAGCGCAAGAATCCAAAACCATCTTGAAGAATTTCTAGTACGCCATCACCAAAAATATCTTCACCGCTTTTAGCGTGAGATTTAAGGATAGAAAAAATAATGTCTTGTTTACGAGCGCGAGCCATGTTTTCTAGCTTCATTTCTTCGGCTAGGCTAACCAGTTCACTGATCGGTTTATTCTTGAGTTCCGTTAGGTTCATAATTGGTAGGTCTTTATGCTAGAAGTTTGTCTTTAAAGCCAAGTTTGATTGAGTGATTCAAAGGCTTTTACTTATTTATATCTCTGATTTGAGCGAAGTATAGGTCTGTTCAGGTGTGAACAGCACAAAATTTAGCACCAAATAATTCCTGCGTCCAGTGAATTGTCTGCTTGTCAGTTGATTTAATGCTATTTCGCATCGCTTGTTTATAGTATCGGTCAATCGTAGAAAACCTGAATAACAACTTATCTGTAATAGGAATGGGCGCTGTAGGCAAGGTGATGTTATAGGCATCGACAAAAAAGCTCAGCAGGTGCTGAGCTTTTATATTTCATTTTGTTCTTAATAGGGCATGTAGGGCATGTCCTGAAGACTAGATATTTTCGTTCAAAAACTCTAAAAGTTGGGCTTTTGACAATGCGCCTACTTTAGTTGCTGCTACATTACCGCCTTTAAATAACAATAATGTAGGTATACCTCTAATGCCATACTTAGGTGGTGTTTCGTTATTTTCATCGACATTCAGCTTACCAACTGTTACTTTGCCGTCAAATTCGTCAGCCACTTCATGCAGTATTGGTGCGATCATTTTACATGGGCCACACCATTCTGCCCAAAAATCAACTAACACAGGACCAGCAGCATTGATAACATCGGCCTCGAAACTATCATCCGATAACTTGATAATTTTGTCGCTCATTCTTTTCTCCGTAATTTTTTCTCTCGCTGAGATGACTCAGCGCGTTTATGATTGTTATATAGAAACTGGTTTTTAATGCAAGCAATGATAAGCTATAAGCTATGCCAACTACACACTTAACCGATACAAACTTTTCAGACTTACCCATTCATCCGCAGGTTTTAGATGCGCTGTCAGCGGCCAATTTCAACTATTGCACACCTATTCAAGCGTTGAGTTTACCGCCCTTACTTGAAGGCAATGATCTTGCCGGTCAAGCGCAAACAGGAACAGGTAAAACCATTGCATTTTTGGTCGCCACTTTCCACTATTTGTTGACTAACCCTCAAGATTCAAAACGGCAGCCTAGGGCAATCATCATGGCGCCTACCCGTGAGTTAGCGGTGCAAATTTTTAACGATGCAGAATTACTTAGCCAACACACAGGTTTAACCCTTGGCTTGATTTATGGGGGCGAGGGTTATCAAAGTCAACGGGAGAAATTGCAAGGAGGTGTGGATATTATTATTGGCACCACGGGTCGTATTATTGATTATTACAAACAAAATATCTTTTCATTAGCCGCTATTCAGGTTGCGGTATTAGATGAAGCCGACCGCATGTTTGACCTGGGCTTTATCAAAGATATACGTTATTTGTTTAACAGAATGCCAAAACCGACCGAACGTTTGAGTATGCTGTTTTCTGCTACTTTGTCTTACCGGGTTCAAGAGTTGGCCTACGACCATATGGACAATCCTACTCATGTACAGATTGAGCCAGAAAGAAAAACGGCAGAGCGGGTAGAAGAAGAACTATTTTATCCATCAGATGAAGACAAACCATATCTGCTACTCACGTTGATGGAGGAAGAATGGCCAGACAAAGCCATAGTATTTGCTAATACTAAACACGGCTGTGAAAGAATATCTGATTGGTTAGAAGCTGATAATCATCGGGTGGGTTTGTTAAGCGGTGATGTACCTCAGAATAAACGTCTGAAAATACTAGAAAATTTCACTCATGGTGTGCTTGATGTACTAGTTGCCACAGACGTTGCAGCTCGTGGTTTACATATTCCTATGGTGAGTCATGTGTTTAACTACGATTTACCCGATGATGCAGAAGATTACGTGCACCGTATTGGCCGAACGGGTCGTGCTGGTGAAAGTGGTAGTTCCATTAGTTTTGCTTGCGAAAAATACGCGCTGAACTTACCGGCGATTGAGGAATATGTACAACACTCAATCCCAGTGACAGAGTACAATCCAAATGATCTAATGCGTGAAGTCACCCCACCTAAACCTCGTTTTAAAAAGCGTATGCAAAAAAATGGTAAAAGTCATCAAAAGCGCCATTCAGGTCCACGCCCTAATCGAAATAGATGAATAATAACACTGAAGTCATTGCCCCTTTCGTTCAGCCAGAGCAACTGTATGCAGCTGTAGATTTAGGCTCCAACAGTTTTCATATGGTGATTGTGCGAGTGGTGGCTGGCAGTGTGCATACTATTGGTAAGGTCAAACAAAAAGTGCGTCTTGCCGCTGGGCTAGATGAAAATATGCTGCTCGATCAACCTAGCCTTGAAAGAGGTTGGAAGTGCCTTGAAACCTTCGCTGAACGTTTGCAGGATATCCCCCTTTCAAATATCAAAATCGTTGGCACTGCCACTTTACGCTTGGCAGTCAACGCTGATGTATTCATAAAAAAAGCTGAACAAATTCTCAAGCATAAATTAAACGTGATTGATGGCGAGGAAGAAGCCAGACAAATTTACTTGGGTGTAGCCTATACCTCGGCTAATCAAGGCAATTCTTTGGTGATTGATATTGGCGGCGCAAGTACAGAGGTGATTGTCGGTAATGACATGAAGCCGATTCATTTAGTTAGCATGAACATGGGTTGTGTCACCTTCAAAGAGCGCTTTTTCACTGATGGCAATATATCAGAGCAGAGTTTTGAACTCGCTATCAAAGAGGCAAAATCATTGTTAGAGCCTGTGATTGAAGACTTTATAAGCTTCGATTGGCAGCAATGTTTAGGCGCTTCAGGCACACCTCAAGCCATTACTGAAATTTTGGTGACACAAGGCATTAGCGATTCCATCCGCATAGATTATCTGCATAATCTAAAACAGCAATGTATTGATTGTGTGACCATAGATCTATTGCAAATAGACGGTTTAACAGAACCCAGACGAGCCATTTTCCCTAGTGGTTTGGCCATTTTGATTGCCCTATTTGAACAGTTAAATATCCAAGAAATGCAGATATCAGGCGGTGCACTGCGCGAAGGCCTTATCTATGGCATGTTAGACAACATGCAGCAGAATGATCGAAGGTTGCAAACGCTTGAGCAATGTATTGAGCGTTTCCACATAGATCCTGAACACGCAAACCGCGTTAAAGGCATTGCGCTTAGCCTGTTTAAACAAGTGCAAAACCAAATGGTGTTAGGCAAGGTGGATTGCGAAGCAATGTTGATGGCATCTGCCATGTTGCATGAAATGGGTC
>QIJM01000629.1 GCA_003232445.1 Paraglaciecola arctica | reverse complement strand
ACAGCACAAATGGAATGGTTCACCCGCGGGGGAATTGTTGCAGTCATTAGTTTGCTTTTAGGGATTATCCTTACTTATTTGCCCAAGAAGAGGCGTAGAAACGATAACTGGATGTAATCCGGCTCCGAATGAACCACACAGTGTTTACCTAGTTTGAATCAGCTTTAATAACTCCCATCAATACCGATATTGGCGGAAAAACAGGCGAACTCGATTTATCTTTTACTTCTGTTCTTAACAAGCAGATTGGTGGTGCATTGTTATCTAACGTAAGGACTGAACAACAAGCCAAGCTCGATAAATTATTGAATTAGAAGAAGTGCCACAGTCTTTCTCTCGCTAGACACCAGCACAAGGTTTTTGATACCACTAGCCCTACCCATAAAACCTCTGCATAATAGGGCGACGGCGACGAATTGGAGACAACAACTATGAAATGGGTGGTGGCAATATTGTTCACACTATTTTGTTTGCTCCAATATCGTTTATGGTTCGGTAAAAATAGCGTTCCTGACTTTATGATTTTAAAAAAGGAAGTGATCGTACAAGTTACCCAAAACGCCAATCTAAGGCAACGCAATAGTTTGTTAAAAGCGGATATACATGATTTAAAAATTGGTTTGGAAGCGGCTGAAGAACGAGCTAGAAATGAACTAGGCCTAATAAAACAAGGCGAAACATTTTATCGTATTTTGCCCTCTGTCGATTAACCTTAATGCCTTTACCTTCCCAGTATTCTGTTGTTGTACCTGCCGCCGGTATTGGTGAACGTATGAAAGCAGATTGCCCTAAGCAGTATCTGCATATTGCGGGTAAAACTATCATTGAGCATACCCTCACTAATTTACTTGAACACAGCCAAGTGAAACATGTGATTGTGGTGCTGGATCCTAACGATAATTTTTTCTCTGAATTAGCCATAGCGAGTCATCCGAGCATTAAGGTAGTCGAGGGTGGCCAAGAACGCTGTGATTCGGTATTAGCAGGGCTGAATTATCTACCTGATGACGAAGAATGGGTGTTGGTACACGATGCCGCCCGTCCTTGCTTAGCTAAAACAGATTTAACGACACTGTTGCAATTAGCAGAACAAGGCAGTATCGGTGGGATATTAGCCACGCCGGTTCGCGATACCATGAAGCGAGCGATTGATGTCAAGATGAACGGACAACATGTTATCAAACAAACGGAATCCAGAGAAAAACTGTGGCATGCATTAACGCCACAGTTTTTTAAACTTGCCTCGTTAAAAAAAGCCCTGAATGAAGCAAGCAAACAAAATGCAAACATCACTGATGAAGCATCTGCCATCGAACTTCTAGGCGAAAAGGTAATGTTAGTTGAAGGACGCGCCTCAAATATCAAAATCACCCAACCTGAAGATTTGTTGTTAGCTGAGTTTTACCTGACTCAAAAGCAAGCTAAGTAATGAAAGGAGATTTGACTGAAGTATGAGTATTCGAATTGGCCATGGCTATGATGTGCACAAATTTGGCGGAACAGGTCCTATTATTATCGCTGGAGTATCAATCGAGCATGTTATGGGTTTGATTGCCCACTCTGATGGCGATGTGGTGTTACATGCATTATGTGACGCATTATTAGGCGCTTTAGCCCTCGGGGATATTGGCAAACATTTTCCAGACACCGACCCAACACTGTCAGGAGTAGACAGCCGCGAGTTACTTCGCTTCGTATACAAACTTATTACAGATCAGCAATATCAACTCGGCAACTTGGATTTAACCATTGTTGCTCAAGACCCTAAGATGGCACCGCATATTGAGTTAATGCGCGAGAATATTGCTGAAGACCTAAGCGCTAATATTAGTCAAATAAACGTTAAAGCCACCACTACCGAAAAGTTAGGTTTTACCGGTCGCAAGGAAGGTATTGCAGCTTACGCTGTGGTTTTACTGACTCAGCACTCAGATAATACCGAATGCAAATAGATCACTGGCTGCACCAATACCCTAAACTCGATATCTCGGGGCAATTTAAGTCCTCAGCTGAAGACTTCCAAGTCACCGAGACATTAGGTTACGAACCTATTGGTGAGGGTGAACATATCTACTTATGGGTACGTAAAATTGGTTTAAATACCGCTTATTTAGCCGAACAAATTGCCAAGTTTACTCAATTGCCATTAAGAGTCGTGACTTATGCCGGGCGTAAAGACAAACATGCACAAACCGAGCAATGGTTTAGTGTACATCTGCCTGGTAAAGGTGAGTTTGATTGGACTAAATTCAATGAGCCAGGGGCTGAAGTACTTACATCGATACGACACAATAAAAAATTAAGAACTGGGGTATTAAAAGGCAATCGATTTAATATTACTCTTAGACAACTCAGCTCAATATCTGGTATTGATGAACGACTGCAACAGATAAAACAAACCGGTGTCCCTAATTATTACGGCTCGCAGCGATTCGGAAACACACTTCGTGATCCACGAGGCGGAAATTTAGTCTTGGCTGACAAGATGATTAACGGCGAAACTATCCGTAATCGAAACAAACGTTCAATGGCCATATCGGCTCTACGCTCATGGTTATTTAATGAAATATTGAACAGTAGATTGCAAAATGGTTGTCTAAATAAACCTTTGTCTGGTGATGTGATGCAACTGGCTGGCAGTAATAGCTTCTTCTGTGCACAGCAAATAGATAACAGTATTAGTCAACGCATAGAACAGCGAGACATATACCTGACAGCTCCGTTGTGGGGCAAGGGTCAATTAGACAGCCAATCTGATGCGTTGCAGTTCGAGCATGATTTAGCACAGCAACATCTTACTATCGCTCAAACACTTGAAGATATAGGCTTGAAGCAAGAAAGAAGGGCAATTAA
>QIJM01000626.1 GCA_003232445.1 Paraglaciecola arctica | reverse complement strand
ACTCTCTCGTCGAGCATTTTTACATAGCCACCCAGTGGAATAGCCGCTATCACAAATTCAGTGCCTAACTTATCTGTTCTGCGCCATAGCGCTTTGCCGAAACCGATAGAAAATCGTTCAACTTTAACTCCACATCTGCGGGCCACCCAAAAGTGCCCCCATTCATGTACCGCGACTAAAATGCCTAACGCGACAATAAAAGAAACAACACTAATAAGAAAACTCAAGACCCTACCCTCTGCATGGCCGGTTGACTCAGATTGCCGATAATATTCATACTGAGCCTACGAGCAGACTTATCACTTTCAAGTACTGCTTCAATAGTATCTAGGTTGTGGGGTGATGTTTGCTGCAAACATTCTTCGTTCACTTGTGCGATTTGCATAAAACCAATTTGCCCTTGTAAAAATGCATCTACTGCCACTTCGTTTGCTGCATTGAGTGTGGTGGTTGCATATTGCCCAGCGTTACTTGCTTGCATGGCTAGTATCAAATTAGGGTAACGTTCAGCTTCTGGCTCAGCAAAAGTAAAATTTGCCAATTGGCTAAAGTCTAAAGGAGAGACCCCAGATTCGATTCTTTCAGGAAAAGCCAATGCATGGGCGATAGGTGTGCGCATGTCGGGGTTGCCCATTTGAGCCAACACAGAGCCATCTATGTATTGCACCATAGAGTGAATAATACTTTGTGGATGTAACACAACTTGAATATCAGATGCTTGCAGCCCAAATAACCACCTAGCTTCGATAAATTCTAAGCCTTTATTCATCATAGTAGCCGAGTCGACTGATATTTTGCGCCCCATATCCCAGTTAGGATGAGCACATGCTTGGTCTGGCGTGACATGCTGCAACTCACTTAATGGTGAGGTCAAAAACGGCCCACCTGAACCCGTTAAAAAGATTTTACTGATCCCTGAAGAACACAACTCGCCATATTTAAAGTCAGTCGGTAAACATTGAAAAATAGCATTGTGTTCACTGTCTATGGGCAGAACCTGAGCATTATATTGGTTAGCAGCTTGAATAAATAAGTCACCAGACATGACTAATGATTCTTTATTCGCAAGTAACACCTTTTTACCTGCTTTTACCGCCGCTAACGTAGGCAACAATCCAGCTGCGCCGACTATAGCAGCCATCACTACATCTACTTCTGGGGCACAGGCTACTTGCGCAAGCGCCGCATGACCGGCTAATACTTCGCATGTGAGTTGATGCTCTGAGAATAATTTTTTAGCCTGTTTAAATTGCTTAGGATCAGCAATCACCACATATTCAGGAGAACATAATCGAGCTTGCTGCAACAATAACTCAATATTGTTGTTAGCCGTCAACGCATAGACACTAAATAATTTAGGATGCCTGCGTAGCACATCAATAGTGTTTTTGCCTATCGAGCCCGTTGCACCCAAAATGCTGATTTTTTGCATTAGGCCATCCACATTACATAACAAAATGCAAAAACAGGGAACGCTGCGGTCAAACTATCAATTCTGTCCATAACACCACCATGTCCAGGCAGTAACTTTCCACTATCTTTTATGCCCGCACAGCGCTTAAACATACTTTCGTTTAAATCACCCAAAGCAGAAACGCCAACAGTTAATGCACCTACTAATATGTGTAACCAGATGCGGGATGGATCAACTTGATAATGCAATGCGGCAAAAGCAATAATCGCAGAAGAGGCAAAAACCCCTCCCATTAAGCCTTCAAGGGTTTTGCCCGGCGAAACTTCAGGACGTAATTTGTGTTTCCCAAATTTCACCCCAACAAAAAATGCACCTATATCGGCAGCCCAAACAATGCCCAGCACATAAAAAATAAGGGATGCACCGTAATATGGATCAATCTCGTATAAACTTGTGCGCAGCGATACAACCGCAACCCAAGTGGGGATTAGGGTTAAAAGCCCGAATATGCCACGGAGTAATTTACTGGTGTACCACACAGAACTGAAATTGGGATAGGCAATAATCATCGCCAGCGACACTACCCACCATATGCTGGCAACGGAGAGAATATAGGTATATAGGCTATTTAACTGCCCTTGATACCAAATCAAATCAGTGGGCAACATGATTGACAGCATCAGACAAATGGCAACGACTAGCGCAGCATAGGCGCTTTTGGTAAAGGTTCGAGTCATACCAGACATGCTTGACCATTCCCAAGCACCTAGACCCATCACTAAGGCGATCATAATTTGAAAGCTAAATAGCGGTAAATATAAAATGGCAAACAATGCCAAAGGAGCAAGAGTAAGCGCAGTGATAATCCGTTGTTTTAACACATTCGCCTCTTAAACTTGTTGTTTTTGATTAGCCACATCATTAACTTACCTGCTCTGAAATTTTACCGAAACGTCTTTGCCGGTCAGTAAAAGCATCGATTGCAACTTGAAAAGCGGCTTCATCAAAATCTGGCCAAAAGTCTTCTGAAAAATACAACTCGGCGTAAGCGATTTGCCATAACAAAAAATTACTGATTCTTTGTTCTCCACCCGTGCGGATCAATAAATCAACCGCGGGTAAATCTGCTGCGCAAGTGTTTCGAGTAAATGTCTCTTCGTCGATATCTGCCACATCAAGTTGACCCGCTTGCACTTGTACAATTAACTTTTTAGTCGCATTCACTATATCCCAGCGACCTCCATAGTTAGCAGCAATATTCAAAACCAAGCTATCATTTTTTTCAGTCAGAGCTTCGGCTTCACGGATTTTACTCACTAATTTACTATCAAACCGACTAGATTTTGAGCCTGACATTATTCTTATGCAGTTTTTTCACTTCACTGCCGAGTACCATCTTAAAAAGTTCCATTAGCACCCCAACCTCTTCAGCTGGTCGGTTCCAGTTTTCACTACTAAAAGCAAAGAGTGTAAGGACTTGCACGCCATTCTTTAAGGCATAGGATACGGAGGCTCTCACTGCTTTGACCCCTGCTTTATGGCCGAAAGTGCGGATTTTGCCTTTTTTCTTAGCCCAGCGCCCGTTGCCATCCATAATGATAGCAACATGCTGTGGCATGGCTTTTTCGACTAATTGTTCAGATGGATTCATTTATCAGATACGACTCAATCACACTTCCATCAAGTCTTTTTCTTTCGCCACCAAAATCTCATCAATTTCTTTAACAAAAGCATCAGTTAATTTTTGCACATTATCTTCACCACGACGGCTATCGTCTTCACTGATTTCTTTTTCTTTCAGTAACTCTTTAATATCGCTATTAGCATCACGACGAATATTACGAATAGCCACTTTGCCTTGCTCAGCTTCGCCGCGTACAACACGAATTAAATCTTTACGACGCTCTTCAGTCAA
>QIJM01000055.1 GCA_003232445.1 Paraglaciecola arctica | reverse complement strand
TATCAAATGGCGAATGTGATCAGATTTTCTTCAACGAGCCACTTATAATATTGGACGACCTCAAACATTCGGTAGTGGTCCAGTTTAAGTGGCAGGTATTTTTTTCTCTTTTCTTTTTAGTCTAAGCCAAGTATTCCCATTAAATCCAGTAAGTTACGGCAGATAAGGGCAGCCCTTCCCTTCAGATAAATGTCAACTAGTTTTGTCGTTAATATGATGTCTTTACCATTATTTCCATTAAATAGAGGGATTTTGTATAAATAAACGACAAAATAGGTTGACATATTTTCTGCCCTCCTGTATGCTTGTTTACATTACAAACTTCAGATGGAGGGAGCACGATGGTTGAGCTAAAAAACCCGCAAAAGAAATTGTTTCTTGAAAAGGAAGGCTTCTTAAACCCAAAGCCTGACCGCGTTGTCCATCCCCTATTCAAAACGCTGAGTTTTTTTGATCCACTTGATCTACCGCAGGTACGATACGAATTGTTGAGATGTGCCAGAGGAGGCGAGTGTTCCGTGTTGGCTGCGTGTGAAGTGTTTGGGTTTTCAAGGGAGTATTTTTACAAGCTCGATCGCACATTTATGGAGCGTGGTTACGTAGCTCTTCTTGGTTCTCAAGTGGGCAGACGTCCCTTGATTGCTCTCAATCAAGAGATTGTCAGTTATGTCGTTATGGAGAAAATGAAAAGACCTAAAGCTTCGGGTGATGAACTTCGAAAGGAAATCGAAAAACTCTACAAGGTCGAATGTTCAACGCGAACCGTCGAAAGGGTGATAGAGAAGGCTGGCTTAGGGAAAAAAGGGGTCCGCTGATGCTGACGTTGAGAATTGATCCCGTGAAGATTGAACATGAACAGTTCTTTGAGAGCGACGACCCTGCGCAATCCTCATATGAACGTCTTCGAAGCGCAGCACTGGATCAGCGCCACCGTGTTGATGCCAGGTTCAAAGCCAAGGTTGAGGCACATGGTGTGGCCGGATTATTTATTGATCCAGAACGTACTGTCGCGGCTTACCGGCAAACCCGGACCCGCAGAGTTTCAGACCGAAACGGTACGGCCTTATGTCACGCTCACCTGTTGGACAAAGATTTTGAAACAATTGCCACTTCGTTGGCTGAAGGTGTTGGCGTAAGAACGACCTCACGAATTCAGCGCGTTGATAAAAAGACCGTGCTTCATGTTCTGAGCAAATCCGCTCCCCAAGCTGCAAAAATCACTCGTGCACTGCTCGTTAACACAAAGGTTACCGAGTGCCAGCTTGATGAAATGTGGAGCTTTGTGGGCAAAAAAGAGAAAAATCTTGGCCCTATCGAGAAACTCGGTCGAACGTTCGGCGATGCCTGGATATGGATAGCCTTTGACGCAGTCAATAAAGTCGTTCTGGCCAAGGTAGTCGGCAAGCGTACGTTTCCCCACGCTGTTGAGCTTTTAGAAGAGGTTAAGCGAGTTACCACCGATATGCCGGAACTTTTCTCCTCCGACCAGTTAGATCAATATAAAAGGGCTCTCTTGCAAGTCTACGGAAAACTCGCTCAACCCTGCGGGACGGCCAGACCCGGTCGCCCTCCAAAGACCAGACTTGTAGCGCCAGAGGATTTAATCTATGTTCAAGTGGTCAAGCAGTACGAAGGGTATCGCATATCTAAAGTAAGCCGAAAAATTGTCTTTGGCACACAGGATCAGGTCGACAGAATCTTAGCTTCTTCTACGTCAAGCCACAAGATTAACACGTCCTATATCGAACGGAACAACGGAAGTATTCGTCACATTGATTCTCGCTGTGTTCGTAAAACCTATCGTTTCTCGAAGATCATGACAAACCATAAGCGGCAACTGGAGCTATCCATGGCATACTATCACCTCTGTCGGCCCCACCGAACACTAACCAAACGCTACGGAAAACCGACCACTCCTTTTATGTCTGCCGGACTCACTGACCACGTTTGGCAGATGAAGGAATTGCTGAGTTTTAAGTGCTAAATACCTGCCACTTAAACTGGACCACTACCGAAAATTCTACACTAAGAAATTGACCGAGTGTCAAAGAATCCTTAGAACTTTTTTGTTGCAGCTGAATATTGATGACCCTGTTGCCAGTATCTTAAAATCTGGATATTCATCCGCCGCAGTTACACAGCAAGATATCAGCACAGATCTTCGCGATAAAATTGCTCAACTCAGGTTTTAAACTGTCTGAAACTGGATTGATGACAATTCATCCTTAGAAGCTCTCGATGAAATGTTTAGGAACTCAACTCCTACCACTTTGTCATTCTCATCATAGTCAAGGATGACTCCAGGCTGAACTTCCTCTGACTCGACAATCCGGCTTTCATCAAGACGGAAATGTAGAGCATCACTCTCTTTGTCGACTCTAATCCTTATGCGTATACCTCCTAAGACGTCTGTCAAAAAAGACAGTTATAGCCCGGTACGGTTGAACATCAGCATGATTTTATTTCTTATCAGAGGCATGAATAGTGCGATCAATCCACTCTTCTTGAATAGATCTTTCTTCAAACATTTGCCTGAAATGTTGAGTGAATTCCATAAAATGACTATATCATTCTAACATTTGAAAAGCAATTCAGTTGCCACGATCGGTCGCAAAAAACGTCTGTGTTCGTCTGTGTGGGTCTGTGGTTAATCAAGTGGTGTCGGAAAACTTTACACTTTTTTTTGCCGATTTGGTACATAATTGGACTTAAACGGTATAGGTTTTTTCTGCTGATTTTAAAAAGATCCTGTAAAATCAAGGCATTGAGTATGCTGTGCTCTATTTCAGAGGCCCAAAAGTTCGCCAACCCCCCTGTCGGAAAACTTTACACTTTCTCATTTGCCAAAATTAGCTATCT
>QIJM01000240.1 GCA_003232445.1 Paraglaciecola arctica | reverse complement strand
CAAGATATAACATCAGTGCAGGAAACATTTTTCCGAAGCGACCCTGCCTAGGATCAGCGGCACTGAGGGGCACCGCAATCAGCACTAAAAATGGTAAAGATAAGGGAATAGCAATACGCCAATGTAACTCTGCTAAGGCATCTACAGACGGGTCAGCTATCAAGTCGGTGGTTGGATATGCACTGAGTTTTCTGCGTTTTCTTTCAGCGTGTTGTTCGGCAATTTGAATTTGATACTCTTCAAACTCAATGACTCGATAATCTTGTCGACCCACTTCACCCTCATATTGTTTGCCTTGATTGAGTATCAGTTTTTGTGCGCCATTTGCTTGCTCTTGGATCCCGCCACTGTTGGCATATACAATACGCACGTTTTCAGAATCTGGCTCGTTATCTATTTGCGCTAGAAAGACCTTTCTTAAAGGGTTCTGGCCATTATCGATGTCATGTACAAATACCACGGCTTGTTGATTGGCAGTTTGTTGGAAACGTCCAGGGATCAGGCTTGTCAGGCCACTTTGAGCACCGACTTTTTCTTCTAATTGATAGGTGCTTTCGATAGATAAAGGCGTTAACCACATAGTTAAGCCCGCAGTTAATAAAGACATAAACAAGGCTAAAATCAGCATCACACGGGTGATATACCATTCACTGATCCCACACGCCCGCATGACAGTCATCTCACTGTCTACGTACAAACGGCCATGTGCCAACATGATCCCCAAAAAGAGACTAAGTGGCAAAACAAATGACGCTAAAACCGGCATGTGTAAAGCCAAAAAGCCCAAAACCAAACCAGCAGGTATTTCTCCTTCTGATGCATCAGCCAACACTTTGACAAATTTCTGTGTGATAAAAATAGCCATCAATAGCATGAAAATTGCCACTTGAGACTTCAACGTTTCTTTCATTAAATAGCGGAAAATCAGCACAACACATCCAAGGGAAAAGTAGTATTTTTAGTGGCACTATGGGAAATTTTAAGTAAACTTAACGTTTTCACAAGTTTAATTTATAAAGTGCGCGTATTTAAAGCACTCAGCCAAGATCTTATTTACAGATTATGTCCGGCTGAAGTTAATCTTACAATAATATCGCTGCATTACCCAATATCACCTTTCGATAATTAATTAAAAGGATAAATGGTTGCAGCATTATTCATCATTTGGTGAGGGTTCAAAGTGGAATTTAACGTAAAAAGTGGCAGTCCAGAAAAACAACGCAGTGCCTGTATTGTGGTCGGTGTGTTTGAGCCAAGGCGTCTAACATCAGTCGCCGAACAGCTCGATATTATCAGTGAAGGTTATATTAGCAACCTGCTCAGAAGAGGCGATTTAGAAGGTCAAGCCGGTCAAATGTTGCTGCTTCACCACGTGCCTAACATCTTAAGTGAGCGAGTATTGTTGGTAGGATGTGGCAAAGAGCGCGAATTAGACGAACGCCAATACAAACAAATTATCTCGAAAACCATTAAAACACTAAATGAAACGGGTTCGATGGAAGCTGTCAGTTTCTTAACTGAATTACATGTTAAAGGTCGCGATACCTATTGGAAGGTGCGTCAAGCAGTAGAAGCCACGCAAGATTCGCTATACACTTTTTTGCAGCTTAAAACGAAAAAAGATGAATTACGCCGACCACTGCGAAAAATCGTTTTTAATGTACCCACACGTCGTGAGCTATCTATTGGCGAACGAGCACTTGAACATGGCTTAGCAGTAGCACATGGCGTTAAAACGGCTAAAGATGTGGCTAATATGCCGCCAAACATTTGTAACCCTAAATATCTACTTGAGCAAGCAGAAAGTTTAGCGGTAACTTACGACAATCTGCACGTTAGCTCAGTCAATGAGCAACAAATGGATGAGTTAGGTATGCACTCATATTTAGCCGTGGGGCGTGGCTCTGTAAATGAATCAATCATGACCATCATGGAGCACAAAGGTGGCCCATCAGGTCAAGCACCCATTGTGTTAGTAGGCAAAGGCCTAACGTTCGACTCTGGCGGTATTTCTATCAAAGCTGGTGAAGGCATGGATGAAATGAAATATGACATGGGTGGTGCAGCTGGCGTATTAGGCGCAATGCATACCATCAGTGCGCTCAACCTACCGATTAACATTGTGGGTATTCTCGCAGGTTGTGAAAACATGCCCGATGCCAACGCATACCGCCCTGGTGATATTTTAACCACTATGTCAGGCCAAACAGTTGAAGTACTGAATACCGATGCCGAAGGCCGTTTAGTATTATGTGATGCGTTAACCTATGTAGAACGTTTTGATCCTGAGTTGGTAGTGGATGTTGCTACATTAACGGGTGCTTGCGTAGTGGCCTTAGGTAAACATGCCACTGCTGTATTGAGTAACCATAATCCTCTTGCTCATGAGTTAATCAATGCTTCTGAACAAAGTGGCGATAAGGCCTGGCGTTTACCTTTATGGGATGAATACCAAGACCAAATCGAAAGTCCTTTTGCCGATATGAGTAACCTCGGTGGTCGTCCTGCTGGCACTATTACCGCAGCCTGTTTCTTGTCTCGTTTTACTCGCAAATATAACTGGGCGCATATGGATATTGCAGGCACAGCTTGGGTTGGCGGTAAAAATAAAGGTTCAACTGGTCGGCCTGTACCTATGTTATCTCAGTTCTTAATGAACCGAGCTGGTATTGAAATAGAAGATTAACCACGCCTTTTAGGAACCATTTCGCATATGTCAAATGTAACGTTTTATCTGCTTGATGAAACCAACGACACACACCAACAGCCAGCGCACTTTGCGCTGGCTTGTTTGTTGGCGACCCGCAGTTATCGGCAGAAACAAAAATGTTTAGTGTATTGCCAGGATCAAAAACAGGC
>QIJM01000379.1 GCA_003232445.1 Paraglaciecola arctica | reverse complement strand
CGGCCTTAGATAAGCGCCGCAGTGAAGGGCTTTTTCGTTCACGGAATACGGTAGACTCAGCTGCAGGGCCACTCATTGAAATTGGCGGTCAACATTATATCAATTTTTCCAGCAATGACTATTTAGCTTTGCGTCGTTCAAGTGTAGTGGCACAAGCATGGGTCGATGGCATTAGCGAGTATGGTGGAGGCAGTGGCGCATCGCCTTTAGTTACTGGCTACACTAATGCTCATAAGGCTTTGGAAGAATATCTGGCATCTGAACTTAAACGCGACAAAGTCTTGCTGTTTAATTCTGGTTTTGCGATTAAGTCTGCCAAGCGCTTTTTAGCCAAAGTCGAATAAATAGTCAAAGCCATGCAAAAAACGAAGACGTGATTATTGCCGATAAATTAATGCATGCTTCTTTTATCGAAGGCGCACAAGCGTCGAACGCCAAGTTGAGTCGCTTTAAACACAACAGTCTTGAACACCTTCAAATATTATTAAATTCTACTGATACGCAACAAGGTCAAAATACCTTAGTGGCCACTGAAGGTGTTTTTAGTATGGATGGCGACCAAGCACCTTTGCCTGAAATGGTTGCTATCAGCAAACAAGCCAACGCTTGGTTGATGGTAGATGATGCCCATGGCTTTGGCACGTTAGGCAAACACGGCAGGGGAGTGATAGAGACCCACAATTTGTCGCAACAACAAGTGCCTATTGTGATGGCCACTTTTGGCAAGGCCATAGGCACAGCGGGTGCATTTGTTGCTGGAAGTCATGACTTTATTGATTATCTGATTAACTTTGCCAGCCATTATATTTACAGCACCGCTATGCCTGCAGCTCAGGCCTATGCCACGTTAATGAGTTTGCAAGCCAAACAAAGCGCCGAGCGCCGAACTATTCTTGCCGAGCGAATTGAACAGTTTAAATCGTTAGTTAACCAAGCAGGGTTAACATTAATGCCTTCAAACACCGCCATTCAACCCTTGTTAATAGGTGATGCACAAAAAGCCTTAGCTGCTAGCGAAAAACTAAAAGCATTAGGTTTATGGGTCACGGCAATTCGTTACCCCACTGTGCCTAAACATACCGACAGACTGCGTATTACATTAACCGCAGGGCATGAAACCCGTGATATCGAAGCGTTAGTCGATGGTTTGCAAATTGTATTGCTCGATAAAAAAGAGCAGATGAGTGATGTCTGATATCGCCAGTCGCAACAAAGCTCGCATTGCTCAGCAATTTAGCCGCGCTGCTAATACTTATAATTCTGCCGCTGATGTACAACTAGATATTGCCTTTGACGCTATGGCTTATGTGCCGTCGCACTATAAAAATGGATTAGATATTGGTTGCGGAACCGGCCGTATTAGTCAGCAACTTGCAGCTAGGTGTGACAATTTAGTCGCCATGGACTTAGCTTTTGGTATGTTGGCATACGCCAAACAAAATAGTCTTGGCGGTGACCCGTCGATTTGTTGGTTACAAGGTGACGCGGACTGTTTGCCTATGGCAGATAACTCGGTTGATATGGTGTTTTCGTCCATGGCCTTGCAATGGTCTGACAATCAGCAAAAAGTGATGTCCGAAATAGCACGAGTGATGGCATCGGGTTCAAATGCAATATTGGCCATTATGTGTGACGGTTCGTTTAATCAACTGAATGACAGCTGGCAAACCATTGATAGCCAGCGCCATGTGAATAATCTTGCTAGTGCTCAGACTTGGTATGATGCGGCAAAATCCCAAGGACTACAGGTAACTATGCAAGAAAAACAATATGTTACTTGGCATCAAAATATTAGACAATTGTTGTCCTCAATTAAATCTATTGGTGCCAATGTGTTATTAACACACCAATACTCAACAGAGCAAACAAGACTCGAAAGCAAAAACGTTTTTAATAGGCATACGTTGCAATATCTTGAAACCTTCTACCAACAAAAATATGCCGAAAGTATGCAACTTCCGCTGACATATCAGGTCTGTTTTCTACAGTGCAGAAAATACCCCCCGACTTGGGATTAAAAAGGATTCTTATGGGAAATTTATCAGTTAAACGCCGCGCGTTTTTTGTAACAGGTACAGATACCGAGGTTGGCAAAACATTTGTCAGTGAAGCGCTACTTATTTTACTTAATAATAAGGGCTTGCTGACTGCCGGTTACAAACCTATTGCTGCTGGCTGTGAGCTAACTGCACAAGGGTTGCGTAATGAAGACGCCTTGGCCTTACAAAAGCATTCAAGCATTGATTTAAGTTATGACGAAGTTAACCCCATTGCATTTGAAGCCGCTATTGCCCCACATTTGGCCGCTCAAAACCTAAGTGAAGACGAGACTGCCCAACCTATCTCTGTTGACACAGTTCGTGAAGGGTTTAATTGTTTATTACAAAAAAAGCCTGATGTGTTGATTGTAGAAGGTGCTGGAGGCTGGCGTTTGCCACTAGGTATCGATTATGAAGGACAAGCCCGATACTTATCAGAGTTTGTAATTGAACGAAACCTATCGGTCATTTTAGTGGTAGGAATGCGCTTAGGCTGTTTGAATCACGCAGTATTAACCGCTGAATGTATCCGCAACGATGGCTTAAAGATAGCAGGTTGGGTGGCTAACAAAGTTGATCCAGACATGCCGATGTTAGACAACAATATCGACAGTTTAAAAACACTTTTAGACGCGCCATTTATTGGTACTATACCGAGGTTAAATACACCAGCTGACGCGGGTGCGTATCTAGATTTATCTATTTTAGATTTATAACTCCCCTGCGTCTTGTGCTCAAATAATTCAGACTCAAGGGTTAAACTTGGTTCGACATTTTTATCCCGATCTCGGATTAACTAGAGAGAGATCTACATAGTCCATCCTTTTTAGGATTTTTACTGCTGCATAGTGAACAAAAAGACCTCATAGTCTAGGAAAAAAGCTTTTGATGAGCAATTATTGAATAATAATTTACTTATCAGCTTTAATTAATCTTGCATAACCTCGGCAATTCCGTAAAATACGGCGGCCTTTTATCTGGCTAATAATTGTCAGATTTACGGGTAAGTTAAGTTAACGTTAACGTTACAACGAGTTTGAGGCATATATGGTTACTATTCGTTTACAGCGTGGTGGCGCTAAAAAGCGTCCATTTTATCAAGTAGTGGTTGCAGACAGTCGTCGTTCACGCGATGGTCGTTTTATTGAAAATATTGGTT
>QIJM01000147.1 GCA_003232445.1 Paraglaciecola arctica | reverse complement strand
TCTTCGTGTCCATGCCCCAAATGTCGCACCGGTCATTTGCGTATTTGCTTTGAGATCCCGGCCAAACCGGGTTAATAAAGATTACGATGTTAATTTGACAAGAATACGCAGTTCGCAGTTGATAACAAATCTGACAGGCACAACTTGCCTGGGGCCTCGTTTCGCTCAAAGTAGTAAAATGAACAATATTGTAGCAAAACCGGATGCTTACAAAACTATGAATAACGTTGGCAAACTAAAATATGACCTAATATGGCTCTCAACTCACTTGAAAGTACTTGGACAGACCCCTTTATTTTAATACAATCCCCATAGAGAGTACCCAGACGCGGCATAGTCCAACAGACATTTATACACCATGCTGAACTGCGCACGGCGTATAAATGCTTAGATGTTAGGTAGCAAGGAAAAATTATGGCAGACGGAAATTCTATTATAAACCTTGGCGATTTAGCCAAACCAGTTACTATCCTTGCAAGCTGTTATTCTTTATTATGGTCAACCCACTCTTCTTGAATTTAGCAAAGATGAAGACAACGAAATGAAAATTGGAAAAACATTATTTACTCAGGTAGGAAAGGAGCTAGTGAGTATATGTGGCTCTAACAGAAACCAAGAATACTATGAGTATGCTATTGAGCAAATATCCAAGCAAGGCATCACATTGTCAAGTGTGTTACCAACAAAAAATTCAAGCTGACTCCGTAACACGGCATATTTTTTGCCATATGTGGGACACCCGTTCATAAATTTAACATCACCAATCGAAGTGTGTACTTGGTTTAGTGGTGAGAACAAGTTCGGCCTTTAATTTATTGGGTGTCCCGAATTTTCCGTTGCGATTAAGCGTCGCGTTTTATTGATGTTTAATCGCGCCGTCGTTAAGACTGATCATCTTAAAGACGTTAAACAGGTATGGTGTATCACCATGCAACAGGAATCACTGGGTTAAGAGAATTTAACTGAGTGATACTTTTCACTATCCGGGTATCCAGTCCCGAGTTGTTGGGTATAATCGACGCGAGTCAGGTTCCGCGCAACAAAGCGATTCAAGTGGTCGCATCATACGTTTATATTCTTAGGAATATTATGAGGCGCCAGGCGCCACTTAATCGCAAACGTTAGATGAACGAAATAGAAAATAATAAAAGGAGTAATGATGTCAACAATTATTGATAAAGAAATATTAGAACTTAAAAAGTCGACGCTCAGTGCTATGGAAAGTTATATGAAATACGGGGCAGCAGATAATGAAAGCGATCCAGATTATGATGAAAATTGGGATGCAGGATATACGCAAGAACATATTGACGAATGTGATCAAATTATTTCATCCTTCTTTGTAGCTTTGTCGAAAACCCCAGAAAAAGAAAAAAATAAATATATACTTGATAGCGTAAAATCAACGGTGTTGAAACTAAACAGGTTAAATGAAAAATCCGAAGATCCACTCATTGAAACAGATGCTAGAGAAGATCTTTGTACGATAATTGAAGATGCGGCAATTCAAGCTGGTTTAAAAACCGATGAAGATGACATCACGGAGGAGTGGCGTGAATGGTAGTTCATCTAACAATACGCTGCAGTGTGACGCCCCCTGCCGTCACGCGTTTTGCAGAGCAAAACCCGCGCCGGCAACGAGTCGCACCTGAGCTTAACCGTTATGCCAATGAAACTTGAAGAGATTACGAGAAAGGAAACAGAGTTGCTTCATAGAATGCCTAAAGGAGGATTCTGTGAAGAACGGGATGAATATTTGAAAAAGCATGACCTTTACAAAGAATGGCAAGAAATTTTCACACATTATGTAGAGATTGCGACTACTGGAGATATAGAAGCAATCAAAAGAGCATTGTTCTTTCTTTGGTATCAATGCTCAGAGCCCAATCAGTTGAGCGGGATTAATAATTTAGATGAACATCTAGTTGAAAAGGTATTGTTAATCGTAGACAAGCTTGCGGAATCTCATGAATTGGATTCTGAACTAAAGTGGATGCTGCCATATTACTACTCAGTTGCTGAATGGTATTTTGCGCGTTTCCAGAAACTAAATGGCCTATTAGCAGCCAGTGTTACAAATAAAGAGCTATGGCAAACAGAAAAACCTAAGTCTACATTCATTAACCGTGGCCAGCTTGGTGAATATTGGCATAGCATAGGGCATAATCGGGTAACCGGGGGTCTCTAACCCCCAGTCCCCACAACACACCTTTCTATTACCCAACAAGTCTGTCGTAATAACCGAGCCCCTTCAGCCATATCAGCCAATTTTCTGAGTCCACGCCAAATATGTGTGACACCAGGATCACCGTCACCTTTCCTTGCCAGAAATCCTCCTAATTGACCGATCCAGATTGTCGCTTGCTTCATACTTGGAACACGTTTACAGGAGCAGGGGGACGCCGATGACTTATCAACTTAATGATAATCGTTGTTGTCTTTTGAATTATATATTTCCTTTGTTCCCCCTTGCTACGTGACAAGCGGTTCGTAATCATGGGCGACCGTCGCGTGAGCAGAGGATAACTCGCGTGCGGATGCTTTCCAGTGTTGCCAATCAAAATCCCTGGCCCACGAGGACTTGACTAGTTCCACAAGCAGAATCTGGAGTGCCGTAACAATCTGAACAAATTGCCAGTCTTTGAGCGCGGGGTTTCTGCCCTTGTTTTCGAGGTACACCTCGTCAGTACGCGCATTGTGTTGAGACAGCCTGAGTCCGGAGTGATCCTTGATATACTGTTCGGCATGTCGAAAGGTCAAAATCCGGGGACACTAATTGTAAGTAGACAATTAATTCCGATCAACAAAAATTGACATTGGTATTGTGATTGATTTTCATGCCGGGTCTGGCTTCGAACATGAATACCTGACGAACAGAGCTTTCTGTGCGAGTAATTATTGTGGGGTGTTTTGTACTTAGGGGTGTTCTTGCATTTTCTCGCATTTTTCGCACAAAAGGTACCACGCTTTGAGTGCGCCTGAACTCGACCGTTATGCGTTGAAAACCTTAGTATTTTATCGTATTGATAATGTACATACGTTAAGCTATATTTAAGCTATGGATAAAATTTTTGAGCGGAATGGAATCACCTTTGTTTAGGATCCAAATAAGGCTCAAATAAATATCAATAGTCATGACGGAATTACTTTCGAGCAAGCTACGGAAGCCTTTTTTGATCCCTTTCTGAAGATTATCGACGCGAGCCCAGAAGAGGAAGTTCGAGATGCAATCATAGGAATGGATATGCGTTGGAATATGTTGTTTGTAGTTCATATTTTCGTTGAAGATGATCGGATACGAATTATTTCTGCACGTAAAGTCACTCGAAGAGAGAAAGAAATTTATGAAAATTGAAACATTGAAAAAGCGACTAGACCGGGATAGGCCAATGACATCAATCACTTTACGTATGCCTGATGATGTTGTAGAAGATTTAAAACGGATAGCCCCATTACTTGGTTTTTCTGGCTATCAACCATTGTTGCGCACGTATGTAGGTCAGGGACTCAGAAAGGATCTAGAACAACTTGAAGGTGATAAAGTGTCCGCATTAGTTTCATGCCTCAAGCGGCATGGTGTTAGCGAAAAAGTAATTGAAGAAGCCTTGGCAGAAGCTATACAAGGACTTAATGAAAATTGTTGTTGTGTTTTGAATTATATATTTCCTTTTAAAGGGGTCGTTAAGTTGTTAAATCATCGGTGTCCCCTTGCCTCTTGCCTTTTAATCGCAAACGTTAGCACTACAGAATAAATTAAGATGGCAAAAAAAGGTAAAAAACTCACGTCGGCTCAGAAAAAAGCTAAAAAAGAAGCGAAGGCTGAGCGACAAAAGAAATATATGTGGGTATTTATGAATGGGAAGGAAGTAAGGGTAGAAAGACCCCAGACAATAGACGGTATGAATGTAGAAGATTTTATTTTACAAAAAAAGCATATGTAGGACATCCGCTTTTTTTATTCATAAATTTAACATCACCAATCGAAGTGTGCACTTGGTTTAGTGGTGAGAACAAGTTCGGCCTTTAATTTATTGGGTGTCCTGAATTTTTGGACACCCCCGCGATCCAATGGTGTTTTAGCAAAACGACTCCCTTTCAGGCCACGTTTGCGATTGGGGAACAGTAACACAGGATGACGATGCACGTTCCAAAAGCGGCGAAGAATGTTGAGGGTGGCATCTGGGAAGGGAACAAATCGATCTTTATTACCTTTGGCATCGCGAATGTGGACACGCTGACGTCCAGCATCAAGATCCCCCACTTCCAGTTGCAGCCCTTCGCCGAGGCGTAAGCCAAGGCTATAAACAGTGAAATAAAAGACCCGGTAACTGAGTTTGTGGGTTGCCCTGAACAATGCGGCGGCTTCCTCAATGGTGACAATATCCGGTAATCGTTTGCTCCGGGGAGGCTTGATCAGATCAACATTGACCCAAGGCTTATGGAGTACATGTTGGTAGAAGAACTTAAGCCCATACAGGTCGAGTTTAACGGTACTCCAGGAGTGCGTCG
>QIJM01000560.1 GCA_003232445.1 Paraglaciecola arctica | reverse complement strand
GGCAAAACACAGTACCTTGCGGCCGTCGACAACGATGCAGAACGATACGGTGAAGAGTTCTTTGGGTTACCTATTATCCCCCCAAGTAGTATCCGAAATTATAAATATGACGAAATTATTATCGGTAGTTATTGGGAAGGAACGATTAAAAAACAGCTTATTGAAGAACTTAACATTGATCCCGAAAAAATTGTCACCCCTAATAAAAAATTCTTCAAGAATGATCTGCAAAACCTTTATCCGTTCAAAGATAAACCCACACTCGAGTTAGCCAAAAAAGTGATTAAGACGCTGTGCGGAAAAGCCTGTAGTGAAAATATCCCGCTACATGTTGATTATGGCACGCTTCTAGGTCTGGTAAGGGACGAGGGTCTTATCGATTGGGATGATGATATCGATTTAGCTGCCGATGTACTACACGCTGATGTTATACAAGCCTTTCTTTTACGTACCGTAAATAGTATTGATGACCGAGTTTTGTGGCAAGTTCGCAAAGATTTAGATCCTGCTGGAAGAACGATATTTTTCTATCTCAAGTTTGAGTCAAAACCGGGATACTCATTTAAGCCTTTTGGCACATCTATCGCAATGAAAGGAATGGAGGATGGAAAAGCGGTAAAGCTAAAAAGTTTTGGCGCTTGGTACTCGCCTGCTCATCATGTTGAAAGTTTGGACACGCTGATTTGGGAACAAATAGAAATGTTTATCCCGAGCCGTCACGAAGATTACCTTGAATTTACTTATGGTGACTGGAAAACGCCAGTACAAGACAGCTCAATAGGAACGGGAGAAAACTGGGCATGTGTATCCATTGAAACAGTTAAACAATCTAAAATCACCAGCGAATTCATCCTAAACTATGATGCGTAAACAATCGAAAGACAAAAAAATCATTTTCATTTTTGATTTAGATGGAACTGTGACAAAACAGGAAACCCTTCCTCTCATTGCAAATGCATTTAATGTGCATGACGAAATCAATACGCTAACGCATCAAACGGTCAGTGGTAATATCCCTTTTGTCGAAGGTTTTATCCAGAGAGTTTCCATTCTGGGGCGATTTGATGTTAATGAAATTCGCGAGTTACTTTCTAACGTCGAATTATTCGAAGGTATCGTCGACTTTATCAATGTTCATAAAGATCAATGCGCTATTGCGACAGGAAATTGCAGTGAGTGGGTTGACGGCATTGCGAAGAGGTTGGATTGCGAGTGTTACTCTTCAAGCGCTGTAGTAGAAGATGACAAAATAGTAAAACTGAAGTCTATTTTGAAGAAAGAAGACATTGTTAAAAGCTATCAAGCCAGAGGCCACCAAGTGGTTTTCATTGGCGATGGCAATAACGATATGGAAGCAATGCGGGAAGCTGATGTGTCTATTGCTTGCGGGCTGGTTCATTATCCAGCAAATAGTATTCTCTCAATTGCGGATTATTGCGTATTTGAAGAAGTGACTTTATTGCGGTTATTGCAACAAATCAACCAGCCTCAGCTAGGAAATTCGGTCGTATTAAGTTGTGCAGGAATAGGCTCACGCCTAGGTTTAGCAAAAACAAAAGCATTAATTGAAATCGAAGGAAAAAAACTAATACATTTTCAGTTAGACGTTTTCCGTCAGGTAGAAGATTTACGTGTCGTTATTGGTTACCAAGCACGAAGTGTCATTGAGGCGGTGCTCGAATTGAGAAAAGATGTCTTATTTGTCTACAATCACGATTACTTTCAAACCAAAACAGGCACCAGCTACTACCTAGGTTCTCGGCACGCCAATGAATATTGTGTCGCTTGGGACGGTGACTTAGTGGTTCACCCCGATGATGTTGACAAGTGCATTGACTTTAAAGGCGAATACGTTGGATGCAGCGACATTGTGTCCGAGGATGCCGTGTTTATCAAAACCGATGATAAAGGTAGAGTTCAATCTTTTTCGGTTGAAAATGGTGATTATGAGTGGTCTGGACCTGCAAAAATAAAACGCTGTAACATCAAATATTTATCAACAAATGTTTACAACCAAATAGAAGGGTTACTGCCCTTACCTTTCCTAAAAATAAGAGCACAAGATGTTGATACTTATGCGGATTATAAAAATGTGATTCAATTTATTAAGAGTTGGCCCAATGAAAAATGAAGATGTCATTCAGTATTACGACAAAATGGCGAAGAACATTAAAGTGGCAACCGAAACTCGAAACAAGGCCAGAGACTTCTCGCAATTTGATATTCAATTCATGAAAGAACGCGCTTCAAAAAACAACACATTATTAGATCTCGGGGCGGGTACGGGTCTATTAATAAACGCTTTAGTCGATGATTTTAAGCATATTACTGCAATTGAAAAATATCCTGCTTTTTCTAAGTTTATTACTGATTCACCAAAGGTTGAGGTTATTAACGCCGACGTATTGAGCTTAGATCTAGAACTTGGACTTTTCGATATGTTGTCGTTGTTCGGAATAATGAATTGTTTTAACCAAGAAGAGGCTACGTCCATTTACCAAAATGCCTATCGGTTTTTAAAACCTGAAGGCCAAATAATTGTGAAGAATCAACTGGGCATTCACGAAGACGTTACCGTAGAAGGCTATTCAGAGGAAATAGAGTCAAACTACTTTGCAAACTATCGTCATGTAGACAAAGAAATATTGATATTAGAGCAAAGTGGCTTTAGTAATATAAAGCAATTTGATATCTATCCTGCAGAATATAATCGTTGGGACAACACCCACTTTTATGCACTAACAGCAAAGAAGCAATGATAAAGCGTTGGTTTAGCAATTGCGTAAGTTAGCTTTTGACACTTGATTTTCGCAGTTTGGACAATGTTGTGCAAGTTATTTTGGTTGGAAAGTTTTTGCGCTCGTTTCTCTTTTAAAACTCAACTGACTGAACAAAACGCATAGAAACGGAGATTATAATCGCACAAAAGGCTAACATTCTGTAATCTCAATAAGGTTTCATCTGTTAAACACTATTCATTTCTCGTAGTTAGCCCGTCAAATCTTTGATTTGACTACGTGTTATTTCTTGATTTGCCGTGCAAATCAAATATTTGCCTACGTGGGTTAGCAAAATTTTGTACCTTTAAGTCCTTACTGAAGTTTACAGTAAGCGTTGTGAACAATTAGAAAAGACCATGAGAATATTAATACTATATTTTAGCCTAATCTTATTTGGCTGTTCCAATAAATCCACAATTGAAAGAATTGATGACTCTAAAATTGAAAAAGAGGAATTAACGGCAAATATAAAATCTATGATGCGTTCAGCACACGTAACAGGATTAGCCGTTTCAATTTTCAACGAGAACAAAGTGGTTTATCAAAAGGCTTTTGGATATGAGAATGCGGATACTAAAGACAGCTTAAGCGTTAATTCAATATTTTATGGAGCTTCTTTGAGTAAAGCAGTATTTGCCATTTTAGTTATGCAGTTGGTTGAAGAAGGTAAGATTGACCTTGATACACCCCTTCAAAATTACCTTGACAAACCTATTCCTGAATATAGTTTTAATCGTAGCTGGCGTGGTTACAAAGATTTAAAAGGAGATAATAGGTATGAAAAAATAACTGCACGAATGTGTCTGTCACATTCCGCGGGCTTTCCTAATTGGCGGTTTTTAACAAAAAATGGTTTCGATATAAAAGGGAATCTTTACTTTCAGTTTGAACCGGGAACCCGATATAGTTATTCTGGCGAAGGATTCTCCCTGCTTCAATTTGTTGTAGAGGAAATAACAGGGAAAGGGCTTGAGCAAATAGCACAAGAACGAATATTCCAACCCCTCGATATGAATAGGACTAGTTACATTTATGTTTTGCAGGAAAGATTTGAAAATCAGTATGCTTATGGACACGATAAAGACCAAAATGTAATTTCTTTTGATCAGGCAGATGAGGCTGGGGCAGCAGGTAGTCTGGGTACTACTTTAGCAGATTATTCTAAATTTATGGAGGCTATTATAAAGCAACAATTGTTGAATAAAGTACTATTAGATGAAATTTTCACACAACAAATCAACATCATAAGCAACAGTTTGGCCCAAATGCTTTGGTTGAGACCAATGAAAATAAGGAAATTAATTTAGGGTATGGATTAGGATGGGGATTATTGGACTCGCCTTATGGCCAAGGTTCGTTTAAAGAGGGGCATGCAGAAGGATTTCAACATTACTCAATTATTTTCCCCGAAAAACAAATAGGTATAATAATTCTTTCAAATAGCGATAATGCAGAAAGCATATTTAAAGAACTTTTAGAAGTAACGATTGGAGACACCTTGGAAATGGGAAAATTATATTCCTTACAATTACGAACAATAATAACTGTTTACAAAGCCCTGATATACGCAATTTCGTATATTAAGACGTTGGCAATAATATAAGAAAGTATCGTAATTAGTTGAACTTTCATCTAATTACAAATAATGGACAAAGAAAAATTGGAAAAATCTATATTGTCGCTTTCAATGCCAATTTCTGGATGGATAGTGTCACCATTCACATCAGCAATAACTCGCCCTGTAGTGGATCACAAGGTGACTTTAGGAAGAGTTATATTCTGCAAAACCCTTTTCTCGCTTTTAATCTGGTCAAACCCAACTTCTTGTAAATGAGCGTAATCAGTTAACTTAATATCTTTTTTAGGCGTATTCCAATCACCATATTGAAAGGTTAAATATTCGATATATTGAGATGGGACTTGAATGGCCTCGCCCATCCAATCTAATGTTTCAAAGCGATTAAAATGATGTTCGGGGGCATACCACATTCCCATACTTGGGAGGTGGATAGACTTACCGTCCTCTACACGTCGAAAAGAAATTGACGAAGTAAAACAGACTAAATTATCGGTTTTACTAGAAAATTTTAATAAAATGGCCGTGGCCAATTGGTTACCGTCAACCACTCGTTCAATCCGCCAATTGACATCCGGATTATTAGCCACAAATTTTCTGACAATTAATTCAATTTGCCCTGCGTATTCCTGAGGAGCGGCAAAATCCACGTCGTCATCCCAAGGGATGATATCTTTGTCACGAACAAGACCTAACAGCGTACCAAAATCAATAACAAGAGGTATTTGCTCAAGTGCCGCCAGTTTATTTAACCCTTTAATGATACATCTTGCTAACTCGGCACTGTTGGCGTTGTAAAAGGGTCTTTCTATTTTCAATTGATTCTTAACCGGCAAAACGATTTTACTTTCAGGTAAATGAAACTCTTCAATAAGTTGTGA
>QIJM01000602.1 GCA_003232445.1 Paraglaciecola arctica | reverse complement strand
GGCGCAATAATTTCAGCATATTTCTTAGTCTGATAATAAGCGTTGGCCATTCTAAAATAGACGTCAAAGTCTTCTTTACAAGTGACTTCCATCCATTGTTGATAGTACTTAATTGCACTATCATATTGCTCTTCCTGAAGGCTTAAATCGGCAATCAACTTTATTGTACCAACCTGCTCGGAATCATTTAACTTTTTAGGCGCCACTGCTTTTTGCAAATATTCAATGGATTGCTTAGCTTTACCCTGTTGAGTCGCCAGCAGGTTACCGATAAATCTATCGGTAAACGCCCTATCAAATGTATCAGAAGTCTTAATTTCATACAGAATATTCAACGCTTCATCGACTAGATCACTATTATAAGCTTCTAAGGCTTTCCCAACCTTTTTTCCTACTTTTTGACCAGGGATGTTAGTCGACCCACGTTTATAATCAGGACATGCAATGGCAGATACCTGAGCATAAACACTTGTCGGTATAATAGTGGCAACAGAAATCACTGAAACCATACATAAATGTTTTAGATGTTTCTTCATTATGATTGATCCAACTTAAAGTCTAGTTGCACTGTAAGACCGAATTGTTTCATCGGTTTACCGTCTTCTATTTTGGGCTTGTATTTCCATTTACCTAAAGCACGCCTAGCTTCACGGTCAAATACACGTTTTGGATCCGCATCGAGAACTTTAACGTCTTCAACCCCGCCCACTTCATTGATGGTAAAAGATAATTTAACCCAACCTTCTTTACCGTCACGCGCAGCTTGAACCGGATACTTAGGTTCAATTCGTACGATAGGTGTCGCATCTCCGTCACGCATAGCACCTACACTACCAATATTAACTGAAGCACCTCCAACATCAACACTGGGCATACTAAAGCTTAATCCATCTGTATCAACTTGAGCAATGTCAGGCTCTACTGGTGGGATTTTAGGCGGTTGTTTAGGTGGTGGTGGTGGTGGTGGTGGCACCCTTTTCCTTAGTTGTGCTGCATCATCTGGGTCTGCCATAACAATATCAATAACAACTGTTTCAGGCCCTTTTTCAGGTGGTCTTCCTGTATTAGCAATTAACTCTGCCATTAAAATAAAAAGAGCAAAAGCTATAATCCCACCTACAAGTATAGAAACTATAAATCGACCCATATTAACTACCTGCCGTTGCAATTGAGATACGATCAATACCAGCTGCTTTAATTTGATCCATCACTTCAACAACGAGCCCATGTTCGGCTTCTTTGTCAGCTTGAATAATTATTACATCAGACGGCTGCTCAGCCATTAAGCGGTCTAAATTGGCACGAACACTGTCCGTATCTATTTGACGTTTATCCATCCAAACTTTTCCATCTTCGGTAACCGCGATGAAAATATTTGCATTTTTTGGCCTAACAGCTAGTTCTCCATTAGGTTTATTAACGTCAATACCCGCTTCTTTTACAAAAACAGTAGTCACAATAAAGAAGATCAACATTATGAATACTATGTCTAACATAGGTGTCATATCAATTGTTGCATCTTCTTCTACTCGAACTTTACGACCCATAAGATCCTCTCTTTAATGATGGGGCAAGGCATCTACTAACTTTTCTCTAGCAATTTTTATTTTAGACTCAAGACGAGAGCTAAAGAAAACACCAGATAAAGCAGCGACCATTCCTGCCATAGTAGGAATAGTTGCCATAGAAATACCTGCAGCCATTAGACGAGGGTTACTTGTACCCTGAGTTGCCATGGTCTCGAACACACCGATCATGCCGGTAACTGTTCCCAACAGACCAATTAGAGGGCACATAGCTACAAGGGTTTTTATTAACAATATTCTTGTACCTAGCCCATCTGAAGCTTGTGAAATCCATTTGTCACGAATTCTATGCGCATACCATGAGGTAGTGTCTTCTCGTGCATCCCAGTTGGAAATAATATCATCTCTCAACTTTGGATAAACGGAAGATAAATACCAAAAGCGCTCTATCATAAATGTCCACATAAGAAAGAGCGCTAGGGCGACAACATAAAGTACGTTACCGCCAGCAGCAATAAAATCCCTGACAGACTCCCATTGTTCTATCAGAAATAACATACTAGGCTTTCTCCGTCTCAGCATGCGTGGCTATTATGCCCGCAGTCTGCTCATCAAGAACATGAATAATAGATTTACTGCGCCCAGCAACAATGCTGTGAGTCAGCAATAGTGGCAAAGCCGCAATAATACCCAAAGCAGTGGTTACCAATGCCAATGAAATACTGCCTGCCATCAATTTAGGGTCGCCCGTTCCAAACAAAGTGATTTGCTGGAAGGTTTCAATCATACCAATAACGGTACCTAACAAACCTAATAAAGGCGCTATAGCAGCAAAGATCTTAATGATACTAATACCGCTTTCGATACGAGGGAGTTCTTTCAGAATAGCTTCGTCTAGCTTCAACTCTAAGCTTTCAGCATCCGCTGTTTTGTTCTCAGTGTAAACTTGCAAAATACGACCAAGAGGGTTGCTGCTAGAAGGGTTAGATATGTTTTTAAGTTGCGCTTTCATTTTCCCACCTACTAACGTGAGAGTAACAACTTTATATAAACCTATTATTAGACCGATAGCCAACATTACAGTGATGGTGTAACCTACTTGTTTACCGGCATGATAACGTTCCATCATGGTCGCTTTTTCTTTCAATAAGCTAAGAATACCGCCTCTTGAAGGATCTGCGTAAAAAGGAATAAGACCTGAAGTAGCAGTATAAAGTGCCTGCGCAGTGCTAGTTTGGAAGCCATCAGGTTGACGACCTAAAGGCCGTACGATTTTGGCTTGATCATCGTAAACTAAATAACCTTGTTCACCAATTAAGTTAAACGTACCAACACGCACCACTTCTTGTTGTGTAGAACCACCGTCTAGACTGACAACTTCAGTAGTGAAACGTGAAA
>QIJM01000482.1 GCA_003232445.1 Paraglaciecola arctica | reverse complement strand
TGATTAGGTGAATTCTGTGCCAATCGTCACTATATCTACCACCGACACGAGCTAAGTCAGGTCCAGTACGTTTTGAACCCCATAAAAACGGATGCTCCCATACTGACTCACCCGCAACTGAGTAATGACCATAACGTTCAGTTTCAGAACGAAAAGGGCGGATCATTTGGCTGTGACAACCCACGCATCCTTCACGAATATAAATATCTCGACCTTCCATTTGTAGCGCGGTATAAGGTTCCAAACCATCAACCGGCTCCATTGTTTGCTGTTGAAACATAAGCGGAGTAATTTGCGCCATGCCACCCAAACTAATGGCAACCAGTATAAGAACAGTCAATAGACCAACATTTTTTTCAACTAACTCATGTGCATTTTTCATCGTCTGACCTCCTTAAGCTGGTTGCGTTTCTGGTTCGATTGCCTTTTTTTCACTTTCACTTTTAATGGTTTTGTAGACGTTGTAAGCCATGATTAACATGCCTATCACAACTAAAACACCACCGATAAAGCGTACTAAGTAAAATGGTTTCGAAGCTTCAATAGATTCCATAAAACTATAGGTTAAGGTGCCATCTGCGTTAATTGCACGCCACATCAAACCTTGTAAAACACCCGACATCCACATGGCAACTATGTATAGCACCACGCCAATTGTAGTCAACCAAAAATGCAGATTGATAAGGTAAAGACTGTACATTTTAGGTTTGTTAAACAACACAGGTATAAGGTGATAGATAGAACCAATAGATACCATAGCCACCCAGCCTAAGGCACCAGAATGCACATGACCTATAGTCCAATCGGTGTAATGAGATAAAGCGTTAACTGTTTTAATTGCCATCATGGGCCCTTCAAATGTCGACATGCCGTAGAAGGATAATGAAACAACAAGAAAACGTAATATAGGATCAGTACGTAACTTATGCCATGCGCCAGATAAGGTCATAATTCCATTGATCATGCCGCCCCAAGAAGGCACGAATAATATAATAGACATCACCATACCTAAAGACTGTGTCCAGTCGGGTAGGGCAGTGTAATGGAGGTGGTGAGGGCCAGCCCAAATATAAAGGGAGATTAGCGCCCAGAAATGTACTACTGATAAGCGATATGAATAAACTGGGCGTCCAGCCTGTTTGGGTACAAAATAATACATCATACCTAAGAAGCCAGCGGTTAAGAAAAAGCCAACTGCATTATGCCCGTACCACCACTGAATCATGGCATCTACGGCGCCAGGGTAAATAGAGTAGGATTTTGTTAAAGAAACGGGAATCGCCATACTATTAGCGATATGCAATACCGCAACGGTTAGCATAAAGGCACCAAAAAACCAGTTCGCCACATATATATGAGATACTTTTCTGATCACCATGGTGCCAAAGAAGTTAATCACATAAGACAGCCAGACTATGGTGATTAATATATCGATAGGCCATTCAAGCTCGGCATATTCTTTTGAACTAGTGAGTCCCATTGGCAGAGTTATCACGGCAAGTATAATGACAAGCTGCCAACCCCAAAAAGTGAATGAGGCCAGTTTATCGCTGAACAATCTCACATGGGATGTTCTCTGAACGATATACAAAGAGGTTCCAAACAAGGCACATCCGCCAAAGGCAAAAATAACCGCATTAGTATGCAGGGGTCTTAACCTAGAATATGTTAACCAGGGAGTATCGAAGTTCAATGCTGGCCAATATAGCTGTGCAGCAAGTAGTACCCCTACAGCCATACCAATAATTCCCCATACTACGGTCATCACCGCAAATTGCCGAACTACTTTATAGTTGTATTCGGGATGTACTTGAATAGCTGCACTCATTTAATGGATCTTCCACTCTTGTTAACGATAAATTTACAGACTTCTTACAAATAAAAAACACCCTGAGGTTGTTTTTATACTTTTTGCTAAGCAACTGATATTAAGACTAATATACAATATAGTCTTATTTATTTTAAAGCTCTTTTTTTTAAAAAAAAGAAAGATAAAAACGCACTTGTCAATTATCTTGTTTTTAATCACACTTAACCATAATTTACTCTAACCGTTGTGCAATTTTGAATCCTACTTTTTTTGCTAGAATATTACTTCCTATGCTCGTTTTTGCAGCAGTTGTAGGTGTTTTAATAAATTATACAGACTCCCCATCTATAAAATCGATTAAACAGTGCAACATTGATCTAACTCAAGAATGTGTTGTATTTGATAATGGCCAACAAATTTCAGTTCGATTTCTACAAGAGATTGAATTAGAAGAAGAATCATTACTCACTATAACGGTTCCCAAGAATACAAAAATCAAAAAAATGTGGGTGCAAGGGATCAATATGTATATGGGGAGAAATGCAGTTCTAACCGACTCTATTTACGCAGAAGAAGGGGAACAGATTTACAACGCGCGTTTATTTTTAGGCGCTTGTAGCGAACCTGCTATGAGATGGCAACTAATAATTCAGACTACAGATGATAATCAAGCAGAGCAGTCTTGGTTTTTTAATTTTTCTACAGATAGAAACAGAAAAAACTGAATAAGCGCGCTCATCCAGCTTCTTAACGTTAGTTTGGGTCTGTTTACCCACCTCTACATCTGTGATTGCAAATAATTAGACAAACCTAAACGTTTTATTAGACCTAACTGTTGTTCAAGCCAATAGGCATGATCCATCTCAGTGTCGTTTAATAACACCAACAACATATCTCTGGTGACATAATCCTGCTCAGTCTCACATAGGCTAATGGTATCTTTCAAAGCTTGTGCAACGGCATATTCGACCCGTAAATCACTTTCTAACATAGATGACACATCTGTGCCTATCATCAGGCCGTCACGATTGACCATATTAGGTACACCTTCTAAAAACAGCATACGCTCTATTAATTTTGTTGCATGGCCTTTTTCATCATCAAATTCATGGGCGA
>QIJM01000022.1 GCA_003232445.1 Paraglaciecola arctica | reverse complement strand
AACCTAGGAGGGATACCTTTGGCCTTGAAGTCACTAATTCAACCAAAAAACCACTTGACTGGGGGGAGTCGTCCATATATGTCCTTTGTATCTTTTTGTATCTTTTCTTTGTATCTTTTGTATCTTTTACTTTGTATCATTTGCTTTTTCCTTTGTATCACCTGCGACTTATTTCTGCCAACTTATTGTCGATATCAGCCTTGCTTAACCAAACTCCCCTAGTCATGACACCAGCAATTTCACGGGTATGAGAGATATCTTTCAGTGGATTAGCGTTGAGTAGTACCAAATCCGCTGACTTTCCAACTTTGATACTGCCAAATTCATCTTCTCTTTTAAAAAATTTTGCGGGCTCTATCGTCGTTGAACGCAGAATTTCAATGGGTGACATGCCAGCAGCGAGCATCCACTCCATTTCATCATGCAGCGAGTCACCTGGTACGTTGAATACCTGTGGAGCATCTGAGCCCAATAGGATTCGCCCACCTGCTTTTATGTAATCACGTAAAAAAGCTAAGCGAATTGACATAAAATTAACCACTTTCTCTTTCGAGTAATTCTCGTTTCTTTGAATACGTCTTCTAGAGCTTTTCCAATTATCTATTACCGAATCTGTCATTAATTTATATTGGAGCTTTTGAGCTGTTGTAGCTGGATTTTCGGGTGAAACAAAACCCCATATCAGGCTTTGTGTAGGCACCAAATAAACCTTAGATTCCGCTAACTCTTTAGCAAGATGTTGAATTAGTTTTTTATCAATCGTCTCTGTTAAGCCATAGCCAAAGAAACCGGCTTTAGAAAAATCTTGATTACCTGAGCGACGAGATAGTTCTTCTAAAACACCATCTAAATGTTCAATGGTACCTTGCCCAAGTTCCACACTTTTCAAAATACCGGTTTCAGCTGTAACGTGACCACTGTAGTCAAACTTAAGTTGATTGGCTTGTTTGGCCATTGCTTGATATTCGGCATCACTCATACCTGGGTGCACTTTTATAAAATCATAGCCCTTTTCGAATTGAGCCTTAGTGCGCCTTGCAGCTTGTTCTTGATTAATAACACTACTCCCATTAAAAGATGGGCCCGAAGTGATGAGCCTTGGTCCAGTAATTTCATTATTTTCTAACTGCTTGCGCATTTTAAGATGAAGCGGATGTCCTAACATCCCTCGTATCGTAGTAATGCCAAAAGCATTGAAAAGAAATAGCAACCTATCTCGCTCAGCATCAAGTACCCACGAAGGGCGAACATGTGCATGCATCTCAGTAAAGCCTGGTACAAGGTATTTACTATCAGCCTCGATAGTCATGACTTTTTTAGGAGTTTTAATTTTTCCAATTTGTACTATTTTACCATCATGAACTAGTACATCTTGTTTTTTGATAAACTCTCCAGCTTCGATGTCTAAGATATTAACTGACTTAAATAGTACGCTTTTCGCTGCAAGAGGCATACAAACAAAAAAGGTTACTAAAGTAAAAATCAAATTTAGTTTATTTAAAGCCATGGCGTCATTCCTGTTAAGAGTAAATAGAACTGTCCGAATAATTAACACGACATCTGTCCGCTTTAGTCTATATTAGCTTGAAGTTGTGAAGCGGAATTACGCAACATCAGCTTGTTATCTGTTTTTCATCTAATAACAGTCCATTGGAGTAAGTCACGGGACAGCCACCAGCATAAAGCATATTTTGATCAAATCACTCAAAATATGTAAATTTACTCGCCTTCAGGTCGGCAATCTTCAATTTTTACTCGTGGCAAAAACGGGAATTGCTCTAATATGCGCCTGTCCTGCATCGCCACTCCGATTTAGCTCGGCGCTCCGCCTGCCCTGCATCGCCTTGCGATGCGCTATATAGGTTATACTTACCTGAACGAATGTTTTCATTCTGCCAACCTGAATAGTTGCCCTATCAGGGTAACCCAGAAACAAAAGGTATGGTAAGTCTGCTGTTACATCGGAAGATTTTATTAACAACCTTAAGCGTAGTCCTGGGGTAATAAAAGGCGCCTCCCCTAACTCGCATCATTGACTCATATTATAGGTAACCGTAATTCGAGGACTGTGATATGGGCAAAAACGAACGCCAAGCTCGCTATCCGGGTCAGGCACCAGATTAAAAAACACCGCCCAGCTTCAACATCAGCAACTTATCAAGTATAAACGACTGTATACGGGCTAGGGCTAGGCCAAGGATAATAATTTTGGATTCAACAGATTTCTCATCACTGGATTTGAGCGCGAGTCTGCTTAAAAATTTGCGATCACTCGGCTACGAGGAAATGACGACTATTCAAGCACAGAGCCTGCCACATATTCTGGCGGGAAAAGATGTTATTGGGCAGGGGAAAACCGGTTCAGGGAAGACTGCGGCGTTTGGCCTGGGAATATTGCAAAAACTGGATGTGAAAAATTTCGAGCTGCAGTCTTTAGTATTGTGTCCAACGCGGGAACTGGCTGACCAGGTTGCTAAAGAAATTCGCAGATTGGCTCGCACTATAGCTAACATTAAAGTGCTAACCCTATGCGGAGGAATGCCGTTTGGCCCACAAATTGGTTCACTGCAACACGGCACACATATTATTGTGGGTACACCCGGGCGGATTGAAGACCACCTGAGTAAAAAAACACTGAATCTTGGTACGGTGACAACACTGGTTCTGGATGAAGCTGACCGCATGCTGGATATGGGTTTTCAAAAATCTCTGGATATTATCCTCCGGAAAATACCTGCTAAGCGCCAAACCCTATTATTTAGCGCCACCTACCCTGATCAAATTCAATCGATGTCCAAACGCATTATGCTTAAGCCAGTGTTGGTACAAGTTAATTCCACCCATCCACCCATGACAACAGCACTATTGAACAACATTTTTACAAAGTTACCGATAACAAAAATCGCTTAACTGCACTTCGACTGATACTACAGCAGAATAGGCCCGAGTCTGCTCTGGTGTTTTGCAATACCAAGAAAGAAACCCAGGAAGTCGCTGATCAATTATATAATTATGGTTTTAGTGCACTCGCCTTGCATGGCGATTTAGAACAATATGACCGCGACCAAACATTAGTCAGGTTTGCCAATAAAAGCACGGCAATACTGGTAGCCACCGATGTAGCTGCCCGGGGGCTGGATATTGATGCATTGGATGCCGTTATTAACTACCAAATAGCGCACGACCCTGAAATACATATCCATAGAATTGGGCGTACCGGGCGCGCGGGTAACAAAGGTGCAGCCTACTCCTTATATAACGATAGAGAAGCACACAAGGTCGCTTTAGTGGAAGCTAATGCAGACCCGATATTAGATGCAGAACCCTTACCATCGCGTAACTTTTTGGATACTCATCCGATACAAGCGCCAATGGCTACTATAAAAATTAGCGGCGGTAAAAAACAAAAAATTCGACCTGGCGATATTCTTGGTGCATTAACTGGTGCGCATGGCATTGCGGGGAATCAGGTAGGTAAAATTCAAATTTTTGATAACTGGGCTTATGTTGCAATTCATCGTGATGTAATTAGGCAGGCACTCAAAAAACTAGGCCAGGGCCAATTAAAAGGTCGCTCGTTTAGAGTCAGATTGATTCGAGACTAGTGCTCAAAACCCTGATGACTCAAGGTGCGTGGAAATTAACTTTATAAGCCAAATAGTCAATTGTAATTACAAAATGTTTAAAAACATCGTAGCCAATGTACCCTTTTGCTTTCACGCCACTCTTAATCCGTGTTCCAGTAGTTTTCTCACTGCGATGCCGGCCAACATTTGCTTCCTGATTTGGCCCGGGAACGAAAAATTTAATCGGTAATTAGATTGTCTTGCCATATTGAAAATCCTTTTTCAAATTCATAATTCAAATTCATAATTCAAATTCATATTCAAATTCATAATCGAAATGACCTTACCCTAAAAGAACTTTCGATAATAGGATTTTCTAGTTATATAATCCTGAAATCAGTTAAGCTTAACCTTTCATCTGCATATGGGAGCAGAAAAATGAGCACATCAAGCAACCAGCACGATACTCCAACCACTCTAGCCATTGAGATTGCCATAAGATTAGGGGTCATTTTCCTGATATTAGCATGGTGTTTTTTGATTCTTTCTCCCTTTATTTCACTCATCGCCTGGGGTGCAATTATTGCGATATCACTGTATAAACCATTCGTAAAATTGGCCGAAAAGCTGGGGGGTCGTAACAAGCTAGCCGCCGGATTAGTCGCATTGATTGGTGTTGCTATCATACTGTTGCCTCTCATCAGCTTATCCACATCGCTACTTGAAAGCGCCAGAGAGTTAGGTGCAAAAATCACCAGCAACACTCTGCATATAGCACCACCAACTGAAGCCGTAAAGGATTGGCCCGTTATCGGTGAAAAAGCTTATTCATTCTGGCAGCAGGCATCTAGTGACCTCACCGCCTTACTGAAAAAACACCCAGAACAAGTAGCGACTGTCGGCAAAAAACTCGTAGGAGCAGCCGCTGGCGCAGGTATTGGTGCGCTGCAATTTATTGTATCCCTATTAATCGCCGTGGTATTTTTATCCGGTGCTGAGGCAGCCAGCAAAAGCATGAGCAGACTGGCGAGGCGACTGTCTCCAAGAGATGGCGATGCCCTGCTTACTATGTCAGTAAATACTATCCGCAGCGTTGCAGTCGGGGTGATAGGTATCGCATTTATCCAAGGCATTCTTGGAGGCCTAGGCATGATGGCGGTGGGTGTACCTATGGCTGGGGTTCTAGCTTTGATTATTATCATCCTTGGCATTGCCCAACTACCTCCGCTTCTAGTACTACTACCCGCTATTATTTATGTGTTTTCAATTGAAAGCACCGGGGTTGCCGTTGTCTTTATGATCTGGAGTATATTAGTCAGCTTTAGTGATGTGTTTTTAAAGCCTCTACTGCTAGGAAGAGGTGTGGATGCGCCTATGCTAGTGATACTGCTCGGTGCTATCGGCGGAATGCTCACAGCCGGCATCGTTGGCTTGTTTATTGGTGCGGTGGT
>QIJM01000595.1 GCA_003232445.1 Paraglaciecola arctica | reverse complement strand
TACCATGACCTACCACTTGATTATTCTCATTAATCCCATAGGCTTCACTAAAACCACCTGCAAGCGTCTCTGGTGCTGGCAAACCGACAATCGTATTGCCAAAACTAACAAACCCTCGTGTACCAAACTCATGTACTACAAAGGTTGCATCTTCACCGACGCTATCACCGGTTTTAAAGGTATAATCAACTTTACTATAGAAACCTTCGCCACTGCCTATCGTAAAATCCGAGTCGTTGATATCCCTGACGTTAGTATTTGTACTAATAGAAAATTCGTTATCCGAGTCAGAACGCTGATCAAAACCAGAAATATAATTAGTTTCATTTTCCGAGGCTAAAAAACTGATCGTGTTTGCGATTTGTTGAGTGAATTGTTGAGGGGTTTGTTGAGCGCCTTGTAAATTGATGCGAGATCTTATTAACACCAGTAGTATTTCATAGTCAGTACTATTGAAGTCTCCGTTACTGGCTGATTGAACGTCAGTTAGGGCACTAATTAACCTTTCTGATTCAAAATCTAATAAGTCTAAATCAATCGGAATATTGTATGGAGCGCTAACGTTTACTGTGATGTTACCATCTTCGTTGATTGCACTGGGGAAACTACTTTGTCCTTCATCAGTAACAGGTAGTTCAACTACTCTGTACTTAGCTGCTTGGCTAACAGGTACCAGCAAAAGGGCTAAAGATAATGCGGCGGCCAGCCTTGTTTTAGTCATGTATGATTAATCCTACTTACTACTAATATGTTAATTTGTAATGTCTATTTTTCGTCATTTACTATTAGGTCATACTTTCAATCTCATCCCACCTTTCATACGTTTGTTTTAGCGTTTGTTCTGCATCAGCTAAATCTGCAAGTACTGGGTCTGATTTTGATGACTCTTGTGTAAAGAAGTCTGGGGCATTCACTAATTTTTGTAAACTTTCGACTTGAGTTTCAAGAGTTTCAATTTTCAAAGGTAACGATTCTAATTCAAGTTGTAACTTATATGATAGCTTTTTACCTTTTACTTCTGGCGAACTGCTTTTAGGACTCTGCGTTTGTGATTTAGTTGCAGCTGGCATCACTTTTTGTGTCGACTGCTGTGAGTACCAACCGCTGATATCAGTACAACCACCTACGAATTCTCTTACTATGCCATTACCTTCGAAGAAGTAACTGGATGTCACTATATTATCAACAAACTCCCTATCATGGCTAACCAAAATAACCGTACCAGGGTAATGACATATAGTATCTTCCAACAGCTCAAGCGTTTCTACGTCTAAGTCATTCGTCGGCTCATCCAAAATAAGTATATTACTCGGTCTTAGCATCAATTTTGCTAATAACAATCGATTTTTTTCACCGCCTGATAATGACTTAACGGGAGAATTCACTCGTTCAGGCGTAAACAAGTAGTCTTGTAAATAGCTCATGACATGTTTTGTTTTGCCATTAATTGTCACTTCCCGTCTTCCATCAGCAATAACGTCAATCACTTTAAGTTCGCCATTCAGCTGGTCACGGTGCTGATCAAAATATGCCACCTCAAGTTTAGAACCTGACTTTACCACACCAGAGGTAGGCGATAATTGGCCTAACAACAGTTTAATTAAGGTGCTTTTACCGCAGCCATTGGGACCCACCAAGGCTAATTTTTCGCCTCTTATGATAGTGGTAGTCAGTGATTCAACAATCAGTTTGTCGGCAATAGAGTAATGTAAATTTTCTGTTTCAAAAACAATCTTTCCTGAACTCTTAGACTCACTAACGCTAACCTTCGCCGTACCTAACTTGTTGGCTCTTTGTGAACGTTCTGTTCTTAATGCTTTGAGGGCTCGTACTCGGCCTTCGTTTCTTGTCCTACGGGCTTTTACGCCTTGTCTAATCCATGTTTCTTCTATACTTAACTTCTTATCAAATAGCGCATTCTGAGTTTCTTCAACTTCTAAATCATGGGCTTTTTGATCAAGGTAGGCTTGATAATTACCAGGATAACTGACCAAATTTCCGCGGTCTAAATCGATTATACGACTAGCGACTTTACGAATAAATGCCCTGTCATGACTAACAAACACCACCGCTCCAGCATAACCAATTATGGCATCTTCAAGCCATTTTATCATATCAATATCAAGGTGGTTGGTAGGTTCATCTAATAACAGAATATCTGGCTCACTTGCCATGGCTTTGGCTAATGCGGCTTTTCTTCTCCAACCACCGGATAAATTACTCAGCTGTTGATGAGGATCAAGCTGAAGTTTAGTCAGTACTTGTTGAATACGTTGTTCAAGCTGCCAGCCGTTGTGATGATCAAGTTGCTGTTGAAAATACTCCAATTTTGCCATATTGGCAGCAGACGGGTCTTCAGCGACCAAATCGGCCGTATGAAAATAGCCTTTCAGATACTCCCCTACTTCAGCCAATCCTTCTGCCACATAGTCAAACAAACTACACTGCACACTTGCAGGTGGGTCTTGTGGCAAACGAGAAATTTTCACCTCTTTGTTTACCAAACGTTGACCGTCGTCTAGTTTGATATCTGCTTCAATCACTTTTAACAGGGTGGATTTACCGCAACCATTGCGGCCGACTAAACATAATCTTTCACCGGGATGAATGACCAGTTCAATACCATTTAATAAAGGGGGATGACCAAGGATAATACTGGCATTTTTTAACTGCAATAAACTCAACGTAAAAACTCACATAATTGGAAAGAATCGAACGGCCAAGGCAATTCACTTTGTATATCTTCGCGGTACAACACCGGAATTCGGGCACCATATAAATGGTACAAATCTGAGCTAGCACGCACATCCACTTTTTTGAGAATGACGGCTGCGCTTTTGTCTACTTCTTCAAGCAAGGTCTCGGCTTGTTCGCAAAGGCAACAGCCTTGACCTGTATATAAAATTAAATCCATACAATTCAACACGCCCT
>QIJM01000450.1 GCA_003232445.1 Paraglaciecola arctica | reverse complement strand
ATAGCGTCAGACGTGTACAAGATACCACTAAAGAAAAAATGGCCGATGTGACTGGCGGTATGCCTTTACCTCCTGGCTTTAAGATGCCTTTCTGAGCTGCGAGTGAACAGTGACAAGAGAAAATCACAGGTAATGGATGCAGTTTAGCCCCTTAATTAAAGAATTGATTGATGCTTTTAAGATACTGCCTGGTGTAGGGCCTAAAAGTGCTCAACGTATGGCGTTTCATCTTTTAGAGCGCAACCGTCAAGGGGCGTTGCAGTTAAGCCATGTATTGCACAATGCTATGGAACACGTCAAACATTGTGAACAGTGCCGTACTTTCTGTGAAAATAAGTTATGTGAAATTTGTGCTAATCCCAAGCGCCAAGAAAACCAAATACTATGTGTGGTGGAAACGCCACAAGATATGTTGGCTATCGAGCAAACACTAGAGTTCAAAGGCCGCTACTTTGTATTGATGGGGCATTTATCGCCAATTGACGGTATTGGTCCGGCGGATATTGGTTTAGAGCAGTTATCGCAGATATTTGAAAACGACGATATCAAAGAAGTCATTTTGGCAACCAATCCCACTGTAGAGGGTGAAGCTACTGCCCATTACATCGCGCAAATGTGTAAAACCCAAGATATCCAAGCCAGCCGCATTGCTCATGGTGTGCCTGTTGGTGGAGAACTAGAGTTTATCGATGGCAATACACTTATCCACGCTTTTGCAGGGCGCAG
The DNA here is from genome assembly GCA_003232445.1 of Paraglaciecola arctica. GTDB lineage: Bacteria > Pseudomonadota > Gammaproteobacteria > Enterobacterales > Alteromonadaceae > Paraglaciecola > Paraglaciecola arctica_A. Next base: position 2,206 of record QIJM01000450.1, on the reverse strand, counting down.
GATCTTTGATTAAGAAGAAACTTCTGTTTAGCTGAATCTGTTACAGGGTCTTTTATATTAAATTAAACCTCACTTTTTCCTTGAAAAGAGTCTAACTGACCTCATCTTCTACACATCATTTTAATAACCACAACTTAGGAGATACTTGGCTATGGCTGAAGCAGCCCATCAAGAAACTCATGGATTTCAAACCGAAGTAAAACAATTACTTCAATTGATGATCCATTCGCTTTACTCAAACAAAGAAATTTTCTTACGTGAATTAATATCCAACGCAGCTGATGCTGCAGATAAATTACGCTTTAAAGCCTTATCTAACGACAGTCTTTACGAAGGTGACGGCGATTTGCACGTTAAGCTCAGTATCGATAAAGACGCAGGCACTATTACCATTTCCGACAACGGTATTGGTATGAATAAAGCCGACGTGATTGAACATCTAGGTACTATTGCTAAGTCTGGTACGAAAGAATTTTTTGGTAAGTTGTCTGGTGATGATGCCAAAGATTCACAGCTTATTGGTCAATTTGGTGTCGGTTTTTATTCATCGTTTATCGTTGCTGATAACGTCACAGTACGCACTCGTGCTGCAGGCGACGACAAGACACAAGGTGTGCAGTGGGAATCAGCCGGTGAAGGTGAATTTACTATTGCTGATATTGAAAAGGCTGTTCGCGGTACAGAAGTTACTCTTCATTTAAAAGAAAAAGAAAAAGAATTTTTGGATGATTGGCGTTTACGTTCAATCGTTAGCAAATATTCTGATCACATCAGTATTCCAGTCAAAATGTTCAAAGCAGAAGAGCCTGAGCGTGATGGATCTGATGAGACTAAAATTCCTGCAGTACCGGCATTTTGGGAGGCAGTGAACAAAGCGACTGCACTTTGGACTCGTGACAAGTCTGATGTGAGCGAAGACGAATATAAAGAATTCTACAAGCACATATCCCACGACTTTAGTGACCCAATGACTTGGTCGCATAATAAAGTTGAAGGTAAAACTGAATATACTAGCTTGTTATATATCCCAAGCAAAGCACCGTTTGATATGTGGAACCGTGATAACAAACACGGGCTTAAACTTTATGTTCAGCGCGTATTTATCATGGATGACGCAGAACAAATGTTACCAACATACCTTCGTTTTGTGAAAGGTTTACTGGACTCAAATGATTTGCCGCTCAATGTGTCTCGTGAAATTTTACAAGACAACAAAGTCACTCAGACCATGCGTCAAGGCTGTACTAAGCGTGTGTTGCAAATGCTTGAAAAAATTGCCAAAAAAGATGCCGAAAAATATCAGGCATTTTGGGCTGAGTTTGGTAATGCATTAAAAGAAGGCCCTGCTGAAGACCACGCTAATAAAGAAAAAATTGCTGGTTTGATGCGTTTTGCCTCAACTCATACTGATTCAGAAGCTCAAACTGTTTCTCTTGCTGACTACATCGGTCGTATGCAAGAAAAACAAGAAAAAATCTACTACATTACTGCCGATAGTTATCAGGCTGCTAAGTCTAGTCCACACTTAGAAATCTTCCGCAAGAAAGGTATCGAAGTATTGTTGATGGCAGACCGCGTAGACGAATGGCTAATGTCTCACTTAACTGAGTTTAAAGAGAAGTCTTTCCAATCTATTACCCACGGCGCATTAGATTTAGGTGACTTAGACGACGAAGAGAGCAAAAAAGCCCTAGAAGAAGCAGAAAGGCAAGTTGAAGGTTTAGCTGAACGAGTTAAAACTGCGTTAGGTGATAAAGTGAAAGATGTTAAATTCACTCATCGCTTAACTGACTCTCCCGCTTGTATTGTCGCTGACGAACAGGGCATGACCACACAAATGATTAAACTGATGCAAGCAGCAGGTCAACCAGTACCTGAAGCGCAGTATCACTTTGAACTGAATCCTGAACATGAGTTAGTTAAGTTATTAGCTGACGTACAAGATGAAGAACAGTTTGCACAGTGGACAGGGGTGTTGTTTGACCAAGCGGCGCTATCTGAACAAGGTAGCTTAAAAGACCCAGCAAGCTTTGTGCAGAATTTAAACAAGTTATTAGCGAGCTTGGCTAAATAGTCTATAAACAACAGTAGTTTGTTAACTAAAAACGGGCTTAGATGCCCGTTTTTGTTTTAACGGCCTAAAATAGTGATTATTTGAACTTGGAAGGCCAACAACACGCCCTATTATTCTTGTAACATTAAAGTT
>QIJM01000042.1 GCA_003232445.1 Paraglaciecola arctica | reverse complement strand
AAGCGCGCTAATACCGCCTTTCAGATAGTTGGCGACCCAATCATTGACCATCCTTCGACTGACATTTAGCATTCTGGAAACTTGGGCTCGATTTTTACCTGATTTAAAATGTGCGACTGCCAATAAGCGCAAACGCTTTGTTCGATAATGTTTTTAGTTGTTGCTCAGTGTGTTGGTTCAAGGGTACAAATCATGTCGTTTGGAGATAGCTATATTAGATCACATCCTTATGATGATTGGTATAATACTCTCTAATCGGCCAATCCTTTATACGAAGACCTTCTACTAAGCAATAAAAAACCCCGTTAAAGGCACTGAAATCAGGCTTTAACGGGGTTTTCGTCCATCTTCGAGTCTATATTTGGTGGAGCTGGCGGGACTCGAACCCGCGTCCAGAACACGTCAACCATCGGTACTACATGCTTATTTTGTCTTTTATCTAACTAATTTGAACTCCGACAAACAGGATTTCTCATAGCGAGCCTAATACTATTTCGCGGTTCACCCTTAGACAAGGTTCCCTCGCTATCCTGCTGGGATGACCTTCCGAACCTCTACTAGCAGAAAGAGTATGAGTGGAAGGGCACTGCCGGTTATTAAGCGGCTAGTGCGTAGTTTTCGTCGTTTGCGACTATTTAAATGCGGCTTTTATAGAGGCAAACCGCTCCTCTGCATGCACCTAAAGCTTCTAGAGTCCTGTCGAATCCAAGATCAGCCCCAAGATGTTGGTTGCAAACTACCAACAAGAGTATTCTAGCATAGGCCGGTTAGCTGTGAATACAGTGATCAGGGAAATGTTGTTACAAACCTTGTGTGAGTGGCATCTAACTCAATACATTGTCTACAAATCATGCAGAACTAGCAGATCCTGATATGACATCTTCAATCTTTTCCTCATTTACTTTAGCCAATGGGCAAGTTGAGTTAGCGCTATACCTTGTGTTTCATCATACGTTCTTTATCACGTGCCCAATCACGATCTTTCACTGCGTCACGCTTGTCATGTTCGTGTTTACCTTTACCTAGGTAAACTTCGATTTTCACCCAGTTTTTCTTCCAATACATGGCGGTTGCGATAATCGAATAACCTTGGCGTTCAACTGAGCCGATTAATTTGTCTAACTCTCGTTGCTTGAGCAGTAATTTACGCTTACGAGTAGGCTCACATACTACGTGGCTAGACGCTTGGTTAAGCGGTTGAATGGTTGAACCAATTAGAAATGCTTCACCTTTTTCAATGGTGACGTAACTTTCTGAAATATTAACTTTACCAGAGCGAATGCTTTTCACTTCCCAGCCTTGCAATGACATACCACATTCGAGCTTGTCTTCAAGGTTGTATTCGTGGCGGGCTTTTTTATTTAGCGCAATGGTGTTATTTGTGGATTTTGACTTCTTTTTATTCATGGGGCGGTATTATAGAGATTGTATGAAGTGGTACAACCAAAAACCCACCGTATTGAAAAACTAATGGATCAACACACCCTAAATTACTTATGTTAATCTACTGCCGTTTTAAAGCTTGACCAATATTGGAGTGTGAATGGCAAATGTGTCGCGCAGTGCGTTAGTTGCCTACAGTGCTGAATCGATGTTTGATTTAATCAATGATGTACAACTATATCCTGAATTTATTCCTGGTTGCGCAGAAACCAAAGTATTAGAGCAAAACAACGACAATATGATTGCGTCGTTGCTGATTTCTAAAGCAGGCGTTAAGCAATGGTTTACCACACACAACACTTTAAAGCGTGGTGAGTATATCCAAATGAACTTAGTTGAGGGGCCTTTTTCACGACTAACAGGTGGTTGGACGATTAAGTCACTCAGCGAGTCAGGCTGCAAAATAGAGTTGAATTTGGACTTTGCGTTTTCTAGCAAAATTGTCGAAATGGCATTTGGGCGGGTGTTTAACTCGATTGCTGCCAATATGGTGGTGGCCTTTACTGAGCGAGCAAAACAGGTTTATGGATAGAAATAAATGACAGACCAACAAATATCTCTTGAAGTAGTGTACGGCACCCCTGAAAAACAAGCCTTACTCGAAGTTGTGGTTGAACAAGGCGCAACGGTTGAACAAGCGATTTTGGCCTCGGGTATCGTGAAGCGTTTTCCTGACATCAATCTTGAGGTACTAAAAGTAGGAATTTGGAATCGCACGTGTAAATTGACCGATTTACCTAAAAAAGGCGACAGAATTGAAATCTATCGCCCGCTGATTGCCGACCCTAAAGAAGCCAGAAGACGCAGAGCAGAAAAAGCTAAAGATGAAGGTCGTGCTAACAAGATTACTGGTGGCAGGGTTAAAACCCCAGCTAGCCCATCAGAATCTAAGCCCTAAGGCTTCACATATAAACTTTTGAAATGGTTGAGCACGTCCAAAACGACTGGCCACCATCTTGCAAAAATCTGGCTGATACAAATCACTTTCTTGTAGCTGACATACAGCAATAAAATCTTTGCGTTTTATTTCTTCAATCAATGCATGCTCTTTGTCATAACCTTTTGGAGGCCTAATTAGCTTAGTGCCTGCAAGTTGGTAAAACTCGGTAAATGGTTCATGTTCAATGGCATCTAAATAAGGATCAGGTTTAGTGATAATATGATCTCGAATGGCAGCCAAAGAATCTCTATCTGGTTGCCAGGTGCCCACACCCAAAAAAATCTCGTCTGCTGCAATATGCAAATAAAATCCTGGAGCGTGTACATCCTTACCTACCTCATGGCGAAACTGGATACCTACATTAGTTTTGTACGGAGACTTGTTTTTAGAGAACCTTACGTCGCGGTATATGCGCATCAGCGAACCGCCCACTTTTTTGGGACTGGCCTCGTAGTGCGGTGAAATAAGTCGGATCCATTGATCCATTTGTTCAATAAAAGCTAGGGCAGGGGTACGGACGTGATCTTCATATTGTTGTTTGTGATCGTTGAACCATTCACGTTCATTATTAGCTTGTAAGTCTCGCAAAAACTTCAACAGTGATGGTTCGAAATGACTGAACATAATGGTTATTCCTTAATACTTTTTACGTTGTAAACCGGTTTGAGCCAATATTTTGGCTGA
>QIJM01000154.1 GCA_003232445.1 Paraglaciecola arctica | reverse complement strand
TGTTTAACGGGATCATCTTCCAGTGCATCCCAAACGCTATCAAATTGAGTCGTCATTATTGAGTCTCCTGCATCACGGTTTTTAAGCGCTGCTTTGCAATATCTAAATCTTTTTGTGCCACCCACACCAATTGTCTTTATAGGCTTCCAGTCAGTAGGTTCCATTCCACGCTGAACCTTATCCAACTGAAATCCTGCTTCACGCATAGCATTCTCTGGAAACCGTTTTAAATCATCGAGAGAACGCCCCACAAATGAAATCCGTTTCATCATTAAATGTACAATGTCCTTAAAATTAAATTATATATGTAAATGTATAAATATACTAGTACATATATAAAACTATCCGCAGTGTGTAAGCACGCGGTAATCAACAGCCTGGTATTAGAGTACCAGCAGGCAATTGACGTTCCGAGTGGAAATGCATGCTATCGAGACATGGCCAGCGATTCTACGTTGGAAGAAATCGTCTCAATTCGGCGAGTTACAGAAATAGAATTTAGAAATAAGAATCAATTTTGATGGTCAATACATTGTTAAATAGACTTGACCCGTTATATTTCTTCCAATCATTAACGGCACCAAGGCATGAAATGAAAGAGATAAGACACAGAAACAAATACCACCTGAAGAAGGCTTAACTTAGTGCCATTCGGCTTGACCCGTTTTTCGTTCGCTATATGCGGGCTTTTACACTTATTGTGTTTTAAAGTTGTTTTTAAGCAACTAAATCTAACAACTCTTCTTCGACAGGCACTATTGCTTCACCTACAAAAACTTTAGCCTCTTCATATTTCTGCTTTATGCGCTCACGCCCTTCTTCTTCATAATTATCCATCATAGCCCCTGCTACTCCAAACATTGCTAGTTCAAGATATTTTACTATAGGTATAAAGTGTTCTTCTTTTAAATTCATATCAGCAATTGAGTTTAATGTTGTGAACATGTATTTAAATCCCTTGAGCTTAATGCCTACAAGATTTTCTTCATAAGGATGCCAAAGCAAAGTTAGTCTCCCATCTACCCTGTCAGCCCGATAAGAAAGGTCTTCTTTTAAATACACAAGAGAATCCATAGCCGAGAAATAGCGAGCTACTGGCTTAAAGGCATTCTCGCCTTGAGCAGAATCAAGCAAATTTTCTAAGAAATTATCCATTAGGCACTCCTCTTTTTAACTCCGGTTTTGTACTAACATGTTTAAAATTATTCACAAAATACTACCATACCTTTTTGTCATATCTAACTTTATGATTATAGGGATATTCAGGTATCTCTTTGTCTCTAAAAACCCACTCCCAATCAAGTATTCTTCCTACAGCACCAAATTCATCTGTCTTTTTATTAAATGTTACGTATGTAACAAATACACAATCATTTGGTGCTTGAATCTTTTCTGGTGGTTTTTTGCTGTATCTAGGTATCCCCACATATGTATATGTAAAATCGGGGTTAGTTACATATGCATAAACATCAGCATCATGATTCTTATTTATGCATGGTCGCTTAATACCTTTGAAAAGAGCTGTCGCCCCGAGCAATCCAAACGTGCCATTTTCAATATTTCCATGAACCAACCCAGCAAATTCACCCAGCTTTGCTCTAAAATTGTCTTTATCATACTGAGCAATAAGCCCAGGCATAATCCTAAGGCTTATTCGCTTATTTTTGTCTTCAAAACTGGGGGCTAAAACGATATTAGGAGTATCTTTATTACTCCTACTACTACTTGTACTTTTAATCATTTTAAGATTCATGTTTACCAATGAAGCTCGTATTCTTTATGGGGATAAGTGTGTCGCCACCACCAAGGTGGGAGGTTACTACAAGAATTAAAAAAGTCAATTAATATTTTCTTATATTACAAGAAATTAACCCTTTCCCCATCCAGCTTTTGCAGTCTCAACCATCGCATCCGTTACTTCTATCTTTCCTTTTGCCGTCTTTCTTCTCTTTAGCTGCTGGTGGAGTATTCAATAGATTTTTTACCAGATCATCAAATCCTGGTGCTGGTTCTTCTTGCTTGGTGTCTTTAGACTTTTTGCTCATATCTAATAGATGCCTTAATGAAGGATCGCTCCGCCGCCTAATGCTTCACGCGCTATTCGATCTATCGAGCGCCCTTCCTCTCCTCGAAAAATAGGCGTCGCTGCTAGTCGATTAGCTGCGCGTTGCATAGTTTTTTGGCTTATAGATCGCTCTTTTTCTAGCAGTGCAACTACAGAACAGGGTACTTTTGCCTCGTAAGTTGCTGCCATGTATAAAAGGATTGCTTCAGTTACTTTTTGATCAGATAAGCCAAAAAAAACTGCTACAGGATCGCGGTTCTTAGCACGGATTACGACATCTGCTGGAAAATCTGACAATGAATCATCTACCGCCTCATTCTCAGTAATTGTGGTTTTGCTTCCTAGCTTTTCTTCGATAATGCGCATCGCATCTTCGCGGAATGTGCTAGCCGCACGCTCTGCTGCCATTAAAATCATATCCTGAACACGAAGCAAAAATGCTATAAATCGAATTGCTTGTTTAGGAATCTGATTCTCAATCAGAGGTTCCGTTATTAACTCGCCTGAATCTTCATCATAAGTCACATCGTATTCTGACAGCAGTTCGTTAAACGCTTCTGCTCGTGTCTTATTTTTTAGATCCGCGCCTGTTGCCTCAATAAAAGCTACAGAAACACCATCATCCTCAATGCGAAATTTGCCAGAATCATCAGGCCCAACCACATAGAATCCCAAAGGATCGCCATAGATATTATCAAAGGCGGTACTTATCGCAAACCCAGCTGGGACTGTGCGTATTGTAAGTTCCCCGCAGAACGCTTGGCAAAGTTCTTCTTTCACAATAGCCTCTTTTGATCACTTTCTTGTAAATCTAACCAATAGAACTCAGCCGCTATATTTAAAGCATTCGTTTTCGTTACATTAAATACATTGGTTCTATGATAACCACGTCCAGGAGGTACTCGTCTTTTCCAGCTTCCTGTAAACCTTCCTAACGGAATATCCTCAACTTCTTCGCACATACCATGTACATGCCATCCCGGGTGCGTACCATGAAACTCATATGATGCCAATAATCGTGAGTCTGTACCAATTTCCTGGCCCAGCACCGCATAGTACTGCTCTTTTGCATCATTAAATGCGACCAAAACACGATAATTCGTATCTGATACTGTGAATTTAACAACTCGCCATTCATAATTACGAAACATCAACGACTTACCCGATCGAGACAGAGGGAAAGCAGACTTAGGCATTTTCCCGCTCCTCCAAGCACCCCAATCCACATTCGCTTTCTTATGTCTAATTATATACTTTAGCTTCATTAACTGAGAGTACCACTCTGGTAGTATTCACTCAATTTTTGCTTATTTATTCTATCCCTAGAAGAACCTTTGCAATGTATATAATCACCTGTACGAGTCAAGGACATAGGTAACAAAAGAGTCAAGAGACATAGGTTACACTTTTAGAGAAATATAGTCACTTTGCCTCCCTGATAAATT
>QIJM01000380.1 GCA_003232445.1 Paraglaciecola arctica | reverse complement strand
AAAATAATTCGCCGTTTCGCCGACTGTATATTTAAATATGCGTAGAGCGAACCAATGACTATAGATGCAATAAAAAAGCTAATGCCCGAGCAGGCTTCTGCGACTAAAAATTGTCCCTGGGGAATTTCGATGTACAAACCACTGCGGTATACAGGAATTCCACTCCAGTTGAGCATTACCATAGATAAATCAGCTGTCACTTCTTGTAAAGCTGGGATCAACTCTTCGCCAATAGGAATACAAAATAATATAAACACTAGGGGAAATAGTATTTTGTATGCCAACCGATTACCAATAAATGCCCACAAACTCAAGGGCAAAAAAGTAAAGGTCGCCACATGCATAAAGAGTTGCACATCACCCGCCAAACCAATGGCATAAAGCGTTAAGCTGCCTACACACAAAAACAATACAAAATAATTTGGCTTTAAATGTGTCAGGTCTAATTCACTGCGTTTTAAATAGATGAGGTAGACGACACCAGGCAGCACAAACAAACAATGGTTAAAAATATCAGAGATAATCCATATATCAATGGCAGTCGTTAAACCCTGCCAAAATACCATTACCCAGACGGCAACAATAAGTAACAGACAGATTAACACCGGCTTTACACTGAACATGGTGGCTTTATTTGCGTTATTCATGTCGATCCCTATTCACAATAGCGCCTTTCATTTTGAGGGTATGTTGTATACATTTTTCATGGTGCCCCATGAAAACCGTAGGTCTTATCTAAATTGACATAATGTCTAAATCTGGACTTTAAAGGCGCATGGTTAAGGCGGGGTTGTTCGTGGTCTATTTCCCAGGGGTGCAAATAAAATGAATAAGGCTGCTGTTCTTTTTTAAGATATCTAGAGACTAAAAATTTATTCAATGCATAAGGGTAAAGTCTGAAATATCCTCCTCCGCCAATAGGGGTTTGCTTGCCCATCAACTTAAGAGTGGGAATAGGTATTTCGATAATGCCCTCCTTGCGTTTATAGGCAAATCTGGGCCAATCGGGCGTACCATACAAGTCGTGTTTTACAGGGTAAGTGCTTGAGCTATAACCAAAGTCCAACTCAGCTAATACTTCAAAGGCCCATTCGTTGGCGTAGCCTATAGAAAAACTCGGCGCTCGATAACCAGTAATGCGCTCACCCAATAAGTTTTCAAGATGGTCTTTTGAACGCTTTACATCATTAAAAAATTCATCACGGCTCTGCTCAGTTGCTCTGCGGTGAGCATAACCATGACTGGCGATTTCATGCCCCTGACGATGAATTTCGGATATCAGCTCTGGATAGCGCTCAGCCACCCAGCCCAATACAAAAAATGTGGACTTCACATTATGTTTAGCAAATAAGTCCAGCAACTTACGGGTATTAGCATCTACTCGAGGTTGGTATTCTTGCCACTGAGAAGGGTCAATAATGGACTCAAAGGCCGACACATGAAAAAAGTCTTCCACGTCTACTGTCATGGCATTTAATACAGGATCACGCAACGCCTACCTCCCTTTGCCAAAAATGACTACTTCGACTGTTCTTATCAGAATAAGAATATCCAGCATTAGGCTTTGATGCTTAACATAATACAAATCAAATTTGAGCTTTTCCATTGAATCCTCAACACTTGCACCATAGGGATAATTTAGCTGAGCCCAACCTGCCAAGCCAGGTTTAACGTTATGCCTTTGATTATAATAAGGAATTTCTTTTATTAATTGTTCGACAAATTGAGGTCTTTCAGGTCGGGGGCCAATAAAAGACATTTCGCCGCGAAACACATTGAGTAATTGTGGTAATTCATCAATGCGGTATTTGCGGATAAACTGCCCGACTTTTGTCACCCTAATATCATTAGTGGTTGCCCACTTGGCACCGTCTTTTTCGGCGTCGGTGTGCATACTGCGAAATTTAAAAATGTTAAATAAACGTCCATTTAAACCCACCCGTTCTTGCTTGTAAAACACCGAGGCGCTTTTTACATCTTCAAAATAAATCATTACTGCGGTGAGTAACATAAATGGCCAGGAAAAAAACAGCACTAGGGTAGCTAGTAACAAGTTAATAAAATAATCAAGGGCGTCTCGTAAATAATTTTGCGAATTAAATCCGTTTGAGTAAATCACCCAACTTGGATACATTAAATTCACCACTATCTGCCCAGTTTCTCTTTCCATAAAATCAAGCAAATCAGTGACTTCAACACCTCGTAGTCTACAATCAAAAAGGATTTCAACGGGTAGAGTACCTCTCCTTTGATCACACGCAATCACCACTTCATCTATGTCATTATCTGCAATAAAGTTTCTGAAGTTTTCGTCAATTTTCACATGTATAAGTTTTTCATTCTGAATACCTTCTTCCCTATTATCACCAGGGATCGGAATAAAACCGAGTAACTCAAAACCAAACCGGTCAACTTCCCTACGCATTCGCTTTTCGATAATTGATGCTCTTTCGCCTGCTCCTATAACAATTATTTTGGATTGACCAAGACCAAGAATGCCCAAACGATTAATAAAATAGCGAAAAACAACCAAAGCAAGGATAGTCATGCCTGCATAGGCAGGAAGATAATATTGGCTTATCTCAATATTAGTGAGGAATGTATTAGTTATGACTTCAATGATAAAATAACTGATGGCTACACTGACAAATATCCGTCTAATTATCCCTCTAAATGTCTCCCTCAATTTTGTTTCATACAAACCCACAGATAGAGCAGCAAGAACAACCAAAGTAGCAAAAAGACCTACTTGGGAGGCAAAGTCGGTGAATGGTATAATAACAAAAGATGCACCAAAAAAATACTTAACCAAAACCGAAGCTAAGTAACCCACATAACAAATAATGATGGCTTCAAGAAGCATCAAAATGTTTGAGCGACGTATCTCTTTGCGATTACCAAAGCTCATTTATTACCACCCTGTGCAACAAAAATTTTAACATTACACATAATTTAACATATCCATAATCCATTTTTTTCAATTTAATCATCATATTATAGTTGTCTAGCCTGCCAAAAACTTGGTACATTGCGCTATGGGTGCCAATATTATGGGAAGGTAATTTACATGAAGACTAACAAAATAGCATGGTCAAATTTGATATTTTTTTTAATGTTAACAACTGTGGGATGTGCCAGTAACAGCAACAAGTTACCCAGCGCAACTAACTACAACTCTATCACTACCTCGGTGGATGATTACCAGTATATAATCGGACCTGGAGACAACCTGTCTATATTTGTATGGCGTAACCCTGACATCTCGGGCTCGTTTATTGTGCGTCCAGACGGCAAGGTGACCACGTCTTTAGTAGAAGATATAGAAGTGTCAGGCAAAACACCCACTGCGTTGGCCCGGCAAATTGAAGAGCAGCTAGGGAAATATATTAACAATCCTAGGGTAACAGTCAGTGTAAGGAATTTCTCTGGGCCTTTAAGTGAACAGGTGCGGGTGATTGGCGAAGCCATTAATCCCAGATCAATTAATTACACTGAAAAAATGACACTATTAGACTTGATGATATCTGTAGGAGGTCTGACTGAATTTGCATCGGGTAATAATGCTAAATTAATCAGAATGGTTGAAGGTGTTCAAAAGACCTTTGAGACCTTTGAAATACGCATCGATGATTTAATCAAAAATGGCGAAATAGAACAAAACATTGATATGCTGCCGGGTGATATCATCATTATTCCAGAAGCATGGTTTTAGTCGTTAGTAATAAATGGATATTTAGATGCAAGATCTTCAACAAACCCTTGAACTAGTTATTGGCTACATCAAGGGTATATGGGTAAAAAAACGCTACATCATGATTTGCAGTTGGCTTGTATGCCCAATTGGCTTTGTCTATGTTGCATCTGAGCCAGATGTATACCAGTCATCAGCAAGAGTGTATGTGGATACACGTTCAGTGCTGGCGCCGTTAC
>QIJM01000365.1 GCA_003232445.1 Paraglaciecola arctica | reverse complement strand
CGCCATGTTTGGCTAACTGATATTGCTCTAAGTAATTATGAATAGAACCAAAAGTGGCAGTCGCAATTTTCCCTTTGTGATCTTTGGTAGTGACATCGTCCATTAACAATGAACCAAACATTAGTTTAAAACGGCTAGTTCTGACTCGCTGAGGTGTGTAATGTGCGCGAGTATTGGCTTTAAGCTTAGTGATGTCGGTTGACTGATAAATAGCGGCATTAATTAAGTCCAAGGTATGTTCGGTACAATTTTGTAATTGACTATTCATTGGGTTCGCAATCACCGAGTACTTAGGATTATGTAGGTCGGCATTTTTACCACTGGCAATCAGTTCAATGAGGCGTGTTTGTATTTCGTCACTGGGAATAATAATTCCTGCTTTTAAGGTTTGTGCTGCCCAGAAAAAATCTACTGGATAGTCTTGGATAAGTTGGCTTCTATTTGGCTGATCTTCAACCTGATATAAGTTGTGGATAGCATAACCTTGCGCCGTTTCACCGTTGGTTAGTTGAATATTTGAATATATCGCTATGGCTGTGTGGGTAAAGTGAATATCTTTAGGTAAATCTTTTTCTGGCCTACCGACTCGCGCAATGATGAAAGCTCTGGCACCTTGCGCTGCGGCATATTTTTCAACGTCTTTGGCAAACTTTATGATTTTTTTTGGTTCGATTACTGCTTGTTTATTGGCCTGACTACCTGCCCATGTTGGGACACTAAATAGCGTGATTAGGATAAGAATGATTTTTGCTTTCATCGTTTTATTCCTCTTAAAACTGGTAAAGCTGCCAACAAAGCTGGCAGCATTGAGTAGTCTAGTTATTATGAATAACGGGTTGTTTTTTCTGGATCACTATCACTTTGTTTGGTGCTGGATCTGCTGTAATAGTGATCTCGGTGATAACTAACGGACTATGGTGTTTATGTTTACTGGCCGAATCGGCAATAGAGGCGCCTGTTTGAATGCTGGCAGCACCAGCCGTTAATGCCACACTACCTGCTACCACAAGAGGCACTGCAACAACAGCACTGGCCACTTTAGCAGTGGACAATGCACCATGACTGACTGCTAAAACCGAATGTTTACTTGCTTGACCGCTATGTTGAATTGAATTCTCTGCCTGTGCAGCAACAGATGTAATAGAAAAGGTGAATATCAAAGCAATAGTTGTTAATTTCATTGTTCTTCCTTAAGGGTTGTGAACATACGTTACGAACGAGACCCACATTAAGCTTTGGTATTTAATACGTAAACACTCTTGTGTTATGTATACTCTATCGACACTTTTGGTATAGTTTAGTAATACCTTTGGGGGTTTAACTGAGGAAACGCATGAGCCAAATTAGTCAGGTGAATCAAACTTTAAAACAATTGTTGCGGCAACAGCAGATCACTTACAAAGATATTGCGCTAAAGCTGGGCATGAGCGAAGCTAATATCAAACGAATATTTTCTACTCAAAGTTTTACCTTGGAACGACTTGAACAAATTTGTGACATTATGCAGATGAGCCTGTCGGATTTATTCGCTTTGACCGAAAAACAAGTACAGCAAATTAGTCAGTTAACAGTCGAACAAGAAAATGAGTTATTGGCTGACCCCAAACTGTTGCTGGTGGCAGTATGTGTGCGTGATGCATGGAAGTTTGATGAGATTATCAATTTTTACGATATCGACAAACATCAATGTACTCAGTTGTTGGCACGGCTCGATAAACTTAAAATCATCGATTTCTTGCCCAATAATCATTTTAAGTCGCTGATTGCGCAAGATTTCAGGTGGATCCCCGGCGGCCCATTAGAAAAATTTATGGAGCAAGAAGTGATGGTGAAATTTATGGCACCTAAACAAAACGAACAATGGCATTTTCGTTTTTACCTGCGTGGTCGTTATTCCCAATCATCTGTCGAAATTATCCAACGTAAACTGAATCAACTAACCAAAGAGGCGGCAGTGCTGAACCAAGAAGATGCAAACTTGCCGTTAAATAAACGTCAACATATTGGTTTACTTATGGCCATGCGACCTTGGGAACCATCGAAACATGCGCAGATGTGTGAGTGTTTAGGTTTTCGTTTGCTCAAATAATAAATTGTGGTTAAGTCGCTGGTAGATCCAACTGTTTACATTTGAAGACGCTTGGCAGTCATTGGGGAGTTCCAAATAAATAACTGAAGCTCTACCGTGCAGTCCATCCACCATCAATCATTAATGCTTGCGCGGTGATGTTTTTTGCGGCGCTTGTGAGCAAAAATGCTGCTGTCGCGGCCAACTCATCTATACCAATAAAGGCTTTTTTTGGCATAGGTGCTAGCATGATTTTATCTATTACCTCTTGTTCGCTAATGCCATTTTCAATCGCTTGTGCTGCTATCTGATTTTCAACCAAGGGCGTTTTTACGTAAGCAGGGCAAAGGGTATTGACGGTCACATCACAATTGCCTGTTTCTAGGGCAAGGGTCTTAGAAAATCCCAGTAACCCATGTTTAGCCGCTACATAAGCAGATTTAAAGGGTGAAGCGACCACTGAATGCACAGAGCCTATGTTGATAATTCGACCGTAATTTAGCTTGCGCATGTTGGGTAGCAATGCTTGGCTGAGCATTGCAGGCGCGACCAACATAATATTGATCAAAAGTTGCCATTTTTCAGGCGGAAAGTCTTCAAGCTTACTTACGTGTTGCACCCCTGCATTGTTGATTAACACATCTACCGTTAATGGTTGTAAGTTGTTTGGCAAGTCAGCCACATCTTTTAAGCTAGTTACATCAAGCTCAATTGCCAAAGCGCCGATACCTTGGTTGTGCAATTGTTTAACCGCTAATGTTGCCTCAGCCAAATTAATATCCGCGATGATGATGTAATGACCCAAACTACCCAAGTGCTGAGCGATACCCAAACCAATACCACTGGTACCACCTGTAATAAGTATATTTTTTTTAGACATAGCAGTTCTCCTAAAAGTCTAACGTTTGAGTCAATGATTCAGCTATTTGTTTAATCGCTCTAATTTGTTGGCCATCTTTGGAGTATTTGCCCGCCGCATGTGAATTGGCTGAAAAATAATGAGTGACTAATATCACATTGTCTTTTTGTGAGTTTAATTTGCCATAACTCTCCCAGCCCACGGCCACTTGTTTAATGGTTTCGCCATTAAACGTTTTGAAATTGGTAGTCTCAAAACGCTGTTTGACCACCAACAATTCTGCTGATGCAAATGAACTAAGCAACAAGCTAACAAAAACAGCTAAATATCCGGTGTGTCTTAAGATTGGGTATTTCATCTCAGTTTATTTTCCGCGGATCGTTTATGTAAAGCTAAACAAAGCAATAGCCAATGCAACGCCACATAGTGGCACAATTACTGTCAGTACGCCCAATGGCCAATAGGCTTGTTGATGGGTTTCTTGACAGATAGCCCGAATGGTCGTCACCACATAACCGTTATGTGGCAAAAAATGTTATTTTTAGAAAAACTGTTTAATTAGTATGCGATTTCTAATTTACATCCGTAAGATGCCTCACATCGAAGCATATACATTTAATTTTTTAATACTTACGGAGTAAACATTATGAACAACATCGACATGATAAAAGAAAAAGCCGCTACTGCAGAAGAGATAGCGCGTAAAGTGTGGTTAGCAGGTCTTGGTGCTTACGGTAAAGGCTACGAAGAAGTAAAAGGTCGTTTCGAAACGCTTTCAACTGATTCAAACAAATTGTTTGATGAGCTAGTTGTTAAAGGCGCAAAGCTTGAAGCTGAAGGTAAAGGGAAAGTTAAAGAAGTTCAAACTAAAGTAGCGGCTAAAACAGAAATCGAAACTCGCATCGAAACAGTTCGCACTAAGCTTGGTTTCAACAACACTGATTCTGACCAGAAAATCGAAGAGCTAAACACAAAAATTGACGCACTGACTGCTGCAGTGGCTAAATTAGCAGCTAAACCTGCGGCGAAAAAAGCATAATTAAAATCTGATTTTAAAAAAGAGAGCCGCAGTGCTCTCTTTTATTATCGAGTTCGGGGAACGCCTCGAGAAGCATATTAAATAATGGCAGTTATACCAATCCATCCTAACAATTGCCCACTCAGCGAGATTTAAAGGCACCTAATCAAGGCGCTTTGAATGATAGTTAATGAATTTCTCTTTTTATAAACAGCTTTAACGCTGCAGGTTTAATCGGTTTGGGTAGGTAATGTAACTGTGCATCTATAGCTTGTTTACGCACTTCTTCTGTTCTATCTGCACTACTGAGGACAGCCGGTATTTTACTCTGCCACTTCTGACGAAGTGTTACTGCCGCTTGAATGCCTGTTGTTCCATGGTCTAAGTGGTAGTCTAAAAACAATAAATCTGGGCATGTTGAGCATTGTGATAAGGCGTCATTCACATTACCCACTTGATTGGCTATTTTATTGCGTTGTTGCCAATATAAGCCGCCAATAATAATGGGTAAGGTTTGCGATAAAAGTGCAATCGCAATAATGCCACTTTTTACCAAAGGTGCGGTTTGACTGATATCTATGTGATACAAATAGGCGATGCTCATCACTACCACAACAGTCGCGCGGCGAGTAAAAAGCACGGCTTTGGGCGTCAGGTTATGTTTTTGTAGTCGTTGTA
The DNA here is from genome assembly GCA_003232445.1 of Paraglaciecola arctica. Classification (GTDB taxonomy): domain Bacteria; phylum Pseudomonadota; class Gammaproteobacteria; order Enterobacterales; family Alteromonadaceae; genus Paraglaciecola; species Paraglaciecola arctica_A. The sequence continues at coordinate 3,243 of QIJM01000365.1, read as the reverse complement.
ATTGGATTTTTAGGCCTAGTGGTAATGCCCACGAAGTGCAGTGCACACCTAAAGCTAAACTGTAGATGAAAGGGTGCTGCTGTTGGCCCTTGTAACGTTTATCGGCCCAAAACGCTAGGGCAAACAGAACTAATAAGTAGCATAGTACCAGCGCTGAAACTGTCCAAATATTAATCATGTTCTTGTTAAAATAAACTGATAATTCAGGACTTTACCCCTAGCTAGTCAAATATGAAAGATTGCTTTATTGCTATTAGTGTTTGGTTATTGCAAATAAATCAACAAAACATCAATTATCAGCCCTTGAAGCTTATAAATATAACCCCATTAACAGTGCAGTTGAAAATTTGCTTAAAGAGTATACGGAGCTAAGCATGTCAAATGAACAAACACCCCAGAACGATGAAGAATTAGAAGCGGGTACTGAAGCCGAGCAACAAGCTGCAGAACAAGCGACTGACGAAGAGTTTGTTGAGTTAACTGAAGATCAGCAACGTATTGTTGACCTAGAAGCCGCAGTTATTGCCGCTGAAACTAAAGTTGCTGATCAAAAAGATTCAGTCATGCGCGCTATTGCTGATGCAGATAACGCACGGAAACGTGCCCAAGGCGAAATCGATAAAGCCCGCAAGTTTGCTTTAGAAAAATTTGCCGGTGAGTTATTGCCTGTTGCCGACAACTTAGAGCGTGCGTTGCAGGGGGCTAATCCAGAAGATGAAGCCATTAAACCTATTGTTGATGGTGTTGAACTGACGCTTAAGTCGTTTTTTAGCACCATAGAAAAATTTGGTATGACAGTGATTGACCCTCAGGGTCAACCTTTCAACCCAGAACAGCATCAAGCTATGTCGATGCAAGAAAACGCAGAGTTGCCACCTAATACAGTGTTGGCAGTCATGCAAAAAGGGTATGAGATAAATGGCCGTTTGTTACGTCCTGCCATGGTAATGGTGACTCGAGCGCCAGAAGGCACTGTGGATACTCAAGCCTAATTACTCTTACTGATTAGGGTAATGAATGGGCAAAATAATTACAGTTTTGTGAAGGTTTATTTTCAACCAGATGTTGAAAACCTCAATAATAACCCCACAAAGTGTACACGCTTTTAAGAACAATTTTTTGGAGATAAACTAATGGGTAGAATCATTGGAATCGATTTAGGTACTACCAACTCATGTGTGGCAGTACTAGATGGCGACAAAGCCAAAGTGTTAGAAAATGCAGAAGGGGATCGTACTACTCCCTCTATCATCGCTTACACTCAAGAAGGCGAAATTTTGGTCGGTCAACCTGCTAAACGTCAGGCGGTGACTAACCCACAAAACACATTATTCGCTATCAAGCGTTTAATCGGTCGTCGCTGGGAAGATAAAGAAACACAGCGTGATATTGACATCATGCCTTTCAAAATTGTCAAAGCTGACAATGGCGATGCATGGGTTGAAGCGAAAGGCGAGAAAATGGCACCGCCACAGATTTCTGCTGAAGTTTTGAAAAAAATGAAAAAGACAGCTGAAGATTACTTGGGCGAAGAAGTGACTGCAGCGGTTATTACTGTACCTGCTTACTTTAACGACTCTCAGCGTCAAGCGACTAAAGATGCAGGCCGTATTGCCGGTCTTGAAGTTAAACGTATTATCAACGAACCGACTGCCGCTGCCCTTGCTTACGGGATGGATAAGAAAAAAGGCGACAGTGTTGTTGCAGTTTACGACTTAGGTGGTGGTACGTTCGATATCTCCATCATCGAAATCGATGAAGCTGACGGTGAGCATACCTTTGAAGTACTTGCGACCAACGGTGATACACACTTAGGTGGTGAAGATTTCGATAATCAGGTTATTAACTACTTGGTTGAAGAATTTAAGAAAGATTCAGGCATGGATTTACGTAAAGATCCTCTTGCTATGCAACGTTTAAAAGAAGCAGGCGAGAAAGCCAAGATTGAATTGTCTTCTGCCCAGCAGACTGAAGTGAACTTGCCGTACATCACTGCTGATGCGTCTGGTCCTAAACATCTTACAATTAAGCTTACTCGTGCAAAACTTGAGTCTCTAGTTGAGTCAATGGTTAAAGCAACACTTGAGCCACTCAAACAAGCGCTAAAAGATGCAGATTTATCTGTAGGTGATATCAACGATATTATCTTGGTTGGTGGTCAAACACGTATGCCTATGGTTCAGAAGTATGTGACTGAATTCTTTGGTAAAGAGCCACGTAAAGACGTTAACGCTGATGAAGCAGTTGCAGTAGGCGCAGCCATACAAGGTGGCGTATTATCTGGTGATGTGAAAGACGTATTGTTACTTGACGTAACGCCTCTTTCTTTAGGTATCGAAACTATGGGTGGTGTAATGACTGCTCTAATCGAGAGAAACACCACTGTACCTACTAAAAAATCTCAGACTTTCTCTACAGCTGAAGACAACCAGGCTGCAGTAACGATTCATTGTCTTCAAGGTGAGCGTAAGCAAGCCTCGGGTAATAAATCACTTGGTCAATTTAATCTCGAAGGCATTCGTGCGGCACAACGTGGTGCACCTCAAATTGAAGTGACTTTTGATATTGATGCTGATGGTATTTTACATATATCTGCTAAAGACAAAGACACAGGTAAAGAGCAAAAAATCACTATTAAAGCTTCTTCTGGTTTGAGTGAAGAGGAAGTTGAGCAAATGGTTCAAGATGCTGAAGCAAATAAAGACGCGGATGCGAAATTTGAAGAACTTGTTCAGGCACGTAATCAAGCAGATGGCATGATCCACAGTACACGTAAACAAGTTGAAGAAGCTGGCGATGCGTTGAGTGAAGAAGATAAAGCTGAAATTGAAACTGCTGTAGTTGCTCTTGAAGAAGCCGTTAAAGTACAAAAACTCAAGAGCTAATTCAAGCTTCTGCCAAGTTGATGGAAGTTGCTCAAGCTAAAGCTGCAGCTGAAGGCGCTGCTCAAGGAGGCCCAGAGCCGACTGATGCAGGCGCACAATCACAAGATGAAGATGTGGTTGACGCTGAGTTTGAGGAAGTAAAAGAAGAAGTAAAAGAAGAAGAAGTAAAAGAAGACGAAAAGAAGTAATCTTTTCGACTTAAACGGCTGACTCGTTAGTGAATTAGTCTGACTCGGCGCAACAGTTAATTCTGATTGCGCCTTATTTGTTTAAAAAATCACAAAAAGAATAAGCAACATTTGGTTGTTCGAAAATATTTTACTAAAGACCGCAGGGTAACGAATCGAGATGTCGAAGC
>QIJM01000250.1 GCA_003232445.1 Paraglaciecola arctica | reverse complement strand
AAATAATTATGTGTAACTGCCCGTTTCAAACATGAGATGTAGTAGTTCAGGCTTAATCTGACACCTGACTTGAAAAGATTTACTATGCCACTACAACTTGCTTAACAGCCACCTAGGACTGATGAAGTAACCAATTTTGTTAATCGATTTTTTTAGTTAAAAAATAACTGAAATATTTTCTAATGCCTATTGACTCGAGATCGGCTCATATCTATTTGGATTTCGCCAACGTTGACATTAAATAATTCTTAATAGGTGTAGATACAGGCCTCTCAAATGCTACATGTATAACCCATGCTACAAATAGCATGAATATTATCATTAATATTATCATTACTTCTTCAGAAAACACATATGAATATTGATCAATTATTGCCTTTCCTGCCGTGTTGTGTATCAGGTAGAGTGGATAAGTTAAAGCTCCCAAAGTAATAAAAATGCTTCTCTCCTTAAGCTGGATTTTACCTATGACTAGAAGATACATAAAAACATAAAAAGCCCAAACTATAATTACTGATATTAATTTTTCTACACTGCTCGGATACTCCATGAAACCAGCAGCTTGGTCAAAAGCTCTAAAGCTTGATATTACCAATGATGATAGAAGAACAAAATGATTGAATAAACCCTTGCCATTAGTCTGTATTAAGTAACAAGCAATCCCTGCGATAAAAAAAGATGAATAGCCCGGCGAGATAAACCATCCCATAAAGTATGGTTGACCAAAAGCCACATGTATCATGGTTAATAGTAGCCACACACTTAACCATATGCGATATTTATTGAATACCCCGAACAGAATCAATAAAAAAACACAGGCATAAAATCTCAATTCTGCTTTAAGTGTCCAATACACACCATCTACATCTTCAAATCCCATATATTCATTAAGCAAGGTGAAGTTAGCCATTATCTGTAATATTGTAAACTGTGAATCTGTAATGCTTGACAAAACAATAACGGTGAATATTACGCACACCCAAAGTGCGGGGTATAATCGAATAAATCTTGATATGGCAAACTGAAAGGCCGTTCTATTATTCGCAGATAGAGCTATAACATAGCCACTAATTATAAAGAATAGAGGGACCCCTAAATATCCAAATTTCGCCACCTCACTAAATAATGGATAAGCCGTGGATTCTGGCCTTGAAATATAGTGGTACAAAACAACTGAAATTGCTGCAAAAAAACGAAGAAGATCAAGTGCCACTATTCTCATTCTTATCCTAACCTCGTGCATAACCCAGTTAAGCGGCTTCTTTCATCTCCGCTAATTGCTTTTCATAGTCTGCCGGACTCATATAGTCCAATGTTGAGTGCAGACGGTAGTTGTTATAAAAGACAGACAGGTAATTCAATATATCTTGCTGTACTTCATGTCCTGTTTGGTAGTGCCGCCAGTGTACACATCCCTGCTTACTAACTGCCGAAGAAACTTTCTACGATGCATTATCCCAGTAGTCTCCTTTTCGACTCATGCTACCTTTAAAACCATGGGCCTTGAGTAATTGCCTGAAGATTTTGCTCGCGTACTGGCTGCCACAGCCTGAGTGATGGATTAATCCTGCCTTGGGCCTTCGTTGCCAGGTGGCTATTTTCAATGCTCCAGCCGACTACTTTCCGTGAACACAGGTCGGTGACCGCAGCTAAATATAACCAACCTTCCTGTCGTCACGTCAAACGCACACACATGTCCTGGTTCGCCACGTCAAATTGACGCTGCAACAGGTTCTCAAACACCTGCTGTTTGTGGTTACTATTGGTGGTCATTTTATATTTTCTGTGGTGACGTACCTGCACACCAGCCTCTCTCATCAACTTTCTCGCATTGCTACGACTGATGAGATAACCCAGACCGCTCATGGCGCGCTTCATGCTACAACTACCATAGGTAGTCATCACTCGCATCTGCTATTTTCTTAACCCACTCCAGCATATCCAGCTGCTCAGGGGCTGCTGGCTTGCTCTCTTGATGGCATCGATAGTGGTAATAACACCGACGACTCACACCCAATACCTGACATTGCAGGCTGATTGGATAGCGCGGATCATAATGATGAAGTATAGCACAAATGTGTGCCTATCGGCATCGGCTACGTTATTGCTTTGAATGACTAACAAGGCAGTAGAAAAACCTACCCAACAACACAATATTTCCATAGCTCTTTCTAAATCAACCCATTATTATTTATATTAATATATTCTTTTTTAAAGATAAATATGGGGTGTTTTCTGGCGATGCACTGGATGTGACGTTATGCACACATTTTCACCTAACCTTACTCCCTCAGCAGGCTATATCACCGTAGTTTTTAAGTTTTTCGATGTTACGCATCAAGCAATAGAGTTACCATTGGCCTTGAACCTTCGCTTTGTCTCGCAAGCTAAAACGATTCAGTCTTTTATTTCTGCCAATGTTGGCGAACACGGGTTCTACCACTGACATACGGTGGCTGTAAATCTGTTTCTCTTTATCGCTGTCAATCCTGATTTTCATCCAGTCGGTGTATTGTTTAGTCCGTTTGTGTGTTTTTGATGATAAAGGAGACTTGTCGGCCATGGCTATTTCTTGTGTCGACGGATACTGGATTTTTCATACACTGTTGTTGTTTGATGTGGCACTGGTGGTGTAGGAGCTTTCACACAGATCTACGAAGAACCCCAATTTCTAATCGGCATCGTACCCAAAACACTTCGTGGCGCAGACTCTCCATTTTTTTGATACCGCTTGTATCACCAGGTAGACTATTTTGGTTGCAGAGTCATCGCTCGGAAACAGCTTCCATATTTTAACTGATTTACGAATTACACAGTTGAGTGACTCAATCGCATAGCACCAAGAGATATTTTTGATTCACAACAAGGGGCCAGTTTAAACTTCAGCGAGCCGATTTGATCAGACGTAATAGTCCACCATTTTAGATGAGAGCAACATTTCGCCTTCATCACTCATC
>QIJM01000059.1 GCA_003232445.1 Paraglaciecola arctica | reverse complement strand
TTCTGTGCATAATAAATGGTATCGAATGTGGTTAAAGATTCAGTTAAAGCTGGGTTTCACTTCTTTCATTGAAAGATAAATCAACGGTAATAAAAATATCAATAATAATTCCTGTGTTTAATGACTTTATCGCTATACAATAAACGTTAAAATCGTTAAAAATCAAACTGCTTTGCTCGATTCATATGAAATGTCACAGTAAATAGGTGAAATGTAATCAATAGAGAAGTCCTGACACATGTTGATGGATTAAAGTTGATAAAAAGGTATAAGAAAGAAGGCGCTACTATTTCCCCATTGCATGTTAACTTTATCGTAAATGAAAATAACGCCACTGCTAATGATATTTCATTTAACACATTTAGCTAGAACCTCTGTTATGCAGAAAACAGGGTATGACATGCCTGCCGAGGCTAGATACATTAATGAGAATGGTGAAATAATACCGGCTCACATTCAAGCTGAAGTAACATGGGGCAACCTAGAAAGTGACGCATAAACACTCTTTGTTTGACGATGTAATATCAATATTTAGTTCTAAAATTTTATTACTCGCGTTAACTTTTATTGGTTCAGTTATTTTAGCTCGGGCGTTAAATGCAGAAGGCCGAGGTATACTCGCCGCAGCATTAATATACCCACAATTACTATTAGCCATAACTGAGGGAGGCATGCGACAAGCAGCTACTTACTTTATCGGTCAGAAAAAAGCTCCTGACTCAGAAGTTTTCGCCGCTTTATTTTGTTATATCATTACAGCCAGCATTGCTGGGGTGTTTATGATTTACAGCTTAATGTTTTGGTTTGGTGCTGACTATTTTGATAACGCTATGATGATCGTTACTGCGCTTATATTGCCATGCTCGTTAGCCGTTAACGCATTAAATGGCATATTCTTAGGTAAACAAAATATTAAGGGGTTTAGTAGAGTAATATGGATACAAAAACTTGTTTATGTAGTTGCCATATTTATTTTATATCTACTTAACGCGCTCACTGTATTTAGCGCTATTATAGTGACCGCTTTGGCAGCATTATTTAATTTTTTACAAGCCTTTAAATATTTGAAAAAATCGGTTGTCCTTTCATTTTCATTTAATGGAACAACGCTATTTAACATGTTAAGAATGGGCGTGATATACGCTATTGCTTTTTTCCTGATCACAGCCAATTACAAAATAGATATTTTACTACTAGGGTTTTTAGCTTCACCAGAGCAGCTGGGTAATTATTTAATAGCGGCTCAAATAGGGGAATTATGTTGGCAACTACCCGCGGCAATACTGGTTGTTATGTTATCCAAGGGTGCCAACACCAATCAAAAAAATGAAAGGTTTCTCAAAAGCGTTTGCCAAATATCTAGACTAACAGTAGCAATTACCTTAATTACCTTGCTAATGATTATTTTTGTCGCTTATTATCTTATCGTTCCGACATATGGCGCAGATTATAATCAATCCTTTATGATGTTAGTTTTATTAGCACCTGGGTTATTAATAGCAACTATATTTAAATCAATTAACACTTACTTTGCAGGCCAAGGTAAGCCTTATTACGCAATAATTGTTATGGGCACTGCCGTAATTGCTAATATCACCTTAAACTATGCTCTAATTCCTTTATACGGTGGAAATGGCGCAGCGGTAGCATCATCAATTAGTTATGCAATTTCGTCTGTATTAGCTTTATATATTTTTAGCAAAAAATTAAATGTTCAAATACTAGATGTTATATTGGTAACAAAAGATGATATTTCACACGTATTTGAACAAATTAAAAATAAGCTTCAAAGAATTTAAAAATGGCCATAAAACAATATAAATCAAACTTTAAAGTTTCTATCTGCTGCGCTTTTTACAATCGCGCTGATGCGGTGTTTAAAAGAGTCAGTAGATAGTTTACTTAATCAAAACTTTAATAATTATGAAGTTATTATAATTATTGATTGTTTTACAACTATCAACTATCAGAGACAAAGTCATAGGTAATGGCGGTCAATATGTTGTATCGCTGGCTGGTGCGGCATGAGGTGCAATGGTTTTTAGCTAATTCAACCGAACCCACAAATTCATCTTGAGTTTATTAATATCTATCACTTTATGAAGTAACTCAGAAACCATTGCTAAGCCCACATACATAATAAATACAATAATGGCGCGCTTGCCCCAACCTTGCTCTACAAACAATCTGGCGATCGGCTCTGCAACATCATACAAGGGCATGTGGCCAATAAAAATAACAATGGTATTACGTGAAAAAAAGCGCACTACCCTGTTAGTTGGAATGTGACTGAATAATTTAACGGCCAGTAAGGTGTTACCTAGGTAGACAAAAGATATCGCAACAGATATGACTATGCTGCTTATCAGTGTTGGATCTACTGCCGCGACTCTGAAGGGGAAGTTTTTGGTAAGATTAAATGGATTTAACACGCTAGCCCAAGTAAAAAGCAGTATCGCCCATGCCAGTAAAACCATCATCGCTTTTAAATTACTGCGGTTGTCTTTTTGCTGATACATATACATGCCGAGCAAGAATACTGTCATCCAATTAGAAATGAGCATGTAGCCAGTAAATAATCGCTCGAAATCTATCCAAATAGTTCGAATTGTCATCTCAAAAAGTAAAACCAATAGTATCAGTGACTTTGTTACCCGTACTTTTCGCATTACTAGAGCCCACAGCAGTAAAATATGCAGGTAGGTGCCTATATACCAAGTGGTGGGATTGGATGGGAAAAAGTTGGTGAAAACATTGATGCCAGCGAAAAATGGCAGGTAATTGGTAATAGCCGGATGGCCTTGGGTGATGAGCATCACAACACTTAAAAATACCGCAATACTAATGCCCCAAAAATACATAGGGAACAGACGATTGTATACCACTTGCCAATGGGGGCGGGTTTCTTGGGCTAATCCCCAACCCATCACAAATACAAAAAACGCAACGCCGAGTTGTTTGGGATAAATGGGTTGGGTGAACTGGTCGTAAGGCTCGCCAAAGTAATGACCAAATACTATCAAGAACATACCAACGGTTTTTAGCCAGTCGATAAAATCAACTCTGTTTCGCATTTGCAGACTCGGTTGGCAGCGATGCTTTTTTGTTGCCTGTGGCTTGCGCAGTGGTGACGGGGGGCGCCAGATTTTTAACAAATCGGGCCGGATTGCCGGCCATGACTATATAGGATTTGGTATCGTTTGTTATCACTGCCCCTGCTGCAATTTGGCAGCCCTGGCCAATATTTGCCATGATGATGGCACCCTCACCAATCCACACATTGGCACCTACGGTAATTTGCCTGATATTGTCTGGCGTAAACGCTTCCCACTCGCCTGTATCGTCATTATGTTTGTGCTGTTGACTGCCACTGAGCAGACTGGAATGACTGCCTATTAAGCTGTTTTTGCCTAATTGTGCTGAGCCAATATTGCAGTAATTACCCAGATAAACATTATCTTCTACTATAGAGCTGCGATGAGTAAACATGCTACCAAAGCCTATATGGCAATTCATCGAGCATTTGTGCAGAGTAAGTGAATAATAGCCCCGGCGTAAGAACGCGCCGGGTAACCCGGGCACTAACGCAAATAGGTTGCTCCAGAATGTAAATATTACTTCAGATCCTTTACTCAATAACGATTCGAGCCAGCATGTTGCCGCAAATGGTAAGGATAATAATTGTGAAAGTTTATTTAAAATAAACTTAATCAGCTGTCTCATTATTGTGATCTCTCTATGCAGATTGCAATTGTTCCAACATACAGGCTACGGAGTTTTGCGTCGCATTCGTTTGAATCTGGCGTTGTGCGTGTATTGTTCGATTAATGTGATTTTGCTGGGAATTTTGAACGGCGGCATATGCTGTGCGCAATGTATGCGCAAACGCACCTTAAATTCACTTAAAGTCTCTGAGGTGGTGATTTTAATGTCTGCGGCCACTGTCATTCCGGTGATAGGGTGAGGTCTGCCATGCACTGCAACGTCTTCCACCCCATCAAGTTGTAACACAACACTCTCTACCTCTGCGGGGTATACTTTTTCTCCGCCGATGTTGATGATTTCACTTTCTCGGCCTAAAATTCTGATCCATTCCCCGTCTTGCTCTACCTGATCGCCGGTATTCATAAAGCCGTCTTCGTCAAAAGGTGAGGGTGCATTAAGATAACCCAGCATGGCAGATTTGCTTTTAATACAAAGTTTGCCATCCACTACTTTAGTCTGATAGTCCTCTCCTCCTACTTTTACCCACAGAGAATTTGAATCACGGGACTTAGAACGCAGTATCCCCACTTCTGACAGGCCATAGGTTTGTAACATTCTAATTTTCGGAAAGTGCTTATTCATAGCCTCGAGTGTGCTTGAGGGCATAGGTTCAGTGCCATAAGTAACAAGTTTCAAAGTGCTTAAGTCACATTCATCTGCCGCACCTGACAGTATCAACAGATTAAGGAATGTAGGTGATGTAGGCAGGACTTCACCTTTATGTGTTTCTATTGCCTTACACACCGTTATGGGTCTACGGTTTTCAGGAATGATTGCCATGCCACCGTTGGCCAGGGTATACAACAATGTATTTATGCCGCCAATATGATCGAACTGTAGAAATAATACTGTGCGCATGGTGTTGCGTGGCACCATGAATTTGGCTAACAAGGCTGCTAAATCGTGCACTATGGCTTTGCTTTTACCGGTTGAACCGGATGAAAACAGGACTAGTCCGGGCGTGCCTCTTTGCCGAATTTGCTGGTAAATGGCATGGTCAGCCTGGGTTTGTGTGGCGTTTAGCTGGTACTCATCATCTGCTTTGGCGAATTCATATTCGACTTGTCCTATCTTGCTGAATTCATCAAACTGTGTAGCTGAATCGCTTGATAGCGGGATAATAATGGCTTTGTAGTCAGCCAAAGCCAAAAATAAGGCAATGGC
>QIJM01000474.1 GCA_003232445.1 Paraglaciecola arctica | reverse complement strand
GAAAGGGAACGGCCATTCCTTCAGGACTACGCCTCGATTGAAAGTCGCTGGTGCACTCTGAGTGGCTAATTGTTAGGATGGATTGGTATTATATAATTGATGCGAGTTAACGCCGACAATGCAGCTGCAAGTTCAAGGATGAAGAGTAATAAGGAAAAATAATATGTGGTATATCATTTATAGCGAAGACGTTGAAAACAGTTTGCCATTGCGCAAACAAACACGCGCTGCACACCTTGAGCGTATTCAACTATTGGTTGATCAAGGGCGAGTTTTAGTCGCTGGCTCCTGCTCCGCCATTGACAGCGAAGATCCAGGCGAAGCAGGTTTTACAGGCTCGCTGGTGATCGCTGAATTTAGTCGTTTAGAAGAAGCTCAACAATGGGCAGATACCGACCCTTACGCTATTGCAGGTGTGTATCAAAAAGTAGTGGTCAAACCTTATAAAAAAGTACTACCTTAACCATAACAAAGCGAAATAACGTGGTGCATTAAAGTCAATAGTGCTAGAGATAGTCATTCAAGAGAACCAAATAATCCTCTTGAATATTGGCACCCACCCACAAGTATATTAAGTCACGGAGCTTTGATCTAACCTCATGTACACACCTAATTTAGACAGCCTTATCCCCGCGATTGACATGACAGCCATGCGCGCTCAGGGTGCTGGTGGGCAAAATGTGAATAAAGTATCTAGTGCCATTCATCTAAGGTTTGATATTCGTTTGGCGGCCATTCCTGAATACGTCAAACAAAAATTGCTGTCAGGCAAAGATAAACGCATCACCCAAGATGGCATTTTGATCATCAAAGCACAAAGCTATCGCACTCAAGAAATGAACAAACAAGATGCGCTGGAAAGATTGACTAAAGTACTCGTAGAAGCAGGCAAGCTGCAAAAAGCTCGCCGTGCTACTAAACCGAGCAAAAACTCTCAGAAAAAACGAGTGGATCGCAAAGTAAAATCTGGTAGAACAAAAGTATTGAGAAAGAAAGTAGATTTCTAAACCGTGACATCACTCATTACCTGCTGGCATTTCGGCTGATAATATCACTTGCAGTGATACTTATATAATTAGATTCAGGTTCATTAAAAGCTTGTTTTAACTCATTTTTTAATCGTTCGAAAGCTAGCTTTTCTTTATGTGTTTTATCTTGGCGAATAAGATCTCTTACATATTCACTAATGTTTTCATATTCGCCATGCTCACCAATTTTAGACGAAACAAAATCACTAAGCACGCCACCCAAACGTACATTTAAAGTCAATGATTTTTGCATACCCCCTCCTAACGTAAAGATAATGATGAATATTCATTACAACAAATTCTACACTAATCTGACTTACATTCTAGTAACACAGTGATTTGCTTAGCTTTGATTTTGCCAAGGCCTTCCACTTCTGATAACGCCGATTCAGTTGCTTGCATAACTGCCCCTACACTAGCAAAGTGTGATAATAAATTTTTCGCCAATTTTACCCCAACACCTGGCAAGCCTTGCAACAGATAGAGTTGCTTTTTATGAACTGATTTAGGTCGATATCCATTGCGAGTCACTATATCTTTTTTACAGCGCACTCTTTGTTGGGATGGATTGGTATAATATGAGAGCCGCCGTTTCCAGTTGATTAAGTGTACGCAAAATCACCACACCATAAGCCAAACTTACAGACGCTAATGCGCCTAGCACAGCTCGTCTGTCCATCTTGCTTGTTTGAATATCACTAGCTTGGCCTTCAATGATTAACAAGGGCTTATAAGGTGATTGGGAGAGTTGTTTAGCCTGTTGAAACAAGCGTCCATCAATTATCGAAATCAACAAGTCGTTGATTTTTTTACGCTCAACTATCAGCCAACCGCCCACTAGATAATCGCCATAGCGCATACGTGTAACGTTTAAATCAAATTGAGGGTGATGTTGTAGAAGATTAAGCATGCCACTTTGCCTTTCCCTGTCATCTGCTTGAATATTTACAATATCCATATACCTTGCCTTTCCCTAGCTTGATTTAATTTTTAATAGTGTAGACCAACTTGAAATAAAACCTGAAAGACTATGCCTAAAACGACAATTAAATTAACGCTGTTAAGGAGGTTTTCACAGCTGAAGTATCTTGTTTACTCAGATGACCTATTTTGCGCAGGATGAGTTGATGATCCAAAGTAAATAGTTTCATTCTTACCACTGAATCAGAGGATAGGCCTACAACATCCAAATCTTTAATACCGACATCAAGCGGCCAATTCGATTGTTTAGCACTGGTGATCATAGCCAACACAGACTGGCCCACTTTATTTCCCAAAACGTTAGGTTTAGATATCACTAAAGCGGGACGTCTTTTACTGCTATTTTTATCAGTAAAAGGAAACGGCACAACCACCACGTCAAATTGCTTATAGATCACGGTAAGCCTGATCATCTGCTCCAGATGACCATTCAGACAAGGTGCCTTGCAATGCCTGTAAATACTCAATATCAACAGCTTGGGCTTTACGCAGTGTTACCTGCTCACCTTGAATATCAAATAACACAGAATCTCCAGCTTGCAGTGCCAAATTTTTTCGCACTGGCTCGGGAATTGTCGCTTGGTATTTTTTGGTTAGCTTGCTGATAGTAGTTGGCATGATAATTTTGTATAACAAGTAATGGGTAATACCAGTATTACCCATTACTATATTTTGTCAAACCCAACAGAAAATTAGCCTTTGGGGAACTGTAATGGCCAAGTAGTACAGACCATCTTTACCTCTGCCGCTTAACGGCTTCGTTCAACTAACGTTATTGAGTAATTCACATACCTGCCGATACAACATTTGAGAGTTAGAGAGTTAGCTGAGGTGTTGTATGTGTAAAATCAAAGAATGTACTATTAACAACGTTATTTATGGTTTTTTTACTTTTCTTATTTCGATAACTTTAAGTGGTTGTATGCAGAGTAATGCTGCAACTACTGGAAGTGAAATAGCCACTACGGCCAAGCCGCAAAACCTCATCACAGACAACAAACTAAAAATCGTCAACGCGGCATTTTACCAAACATTTGTTTTAGGTGATTGGCGTTATAAAGGCGCCCGCAACCTTGGTGGCACCATCAACGCTTATATACAAATTCCTGCACCATTGGATATGAGTAAAGAAGTCCAAAAATCCTATCTACAAAAAGCTATCTGCCCATCATCTGCACACACTAATATGTGGAGCGAAATAGATGGGATCCCTTTAAGTGTTCATATCTATACACACAAACAAAAGAATAGTCTGTATGTGAATTGTATCAATCCTCTTATTATCGCCGGATAAAGTTTTTCTAGAAAAATGGACTCATACCAATCCATTGCTCTTTAGGGTGTTTGTTCATTTAAACTTAGTTCAGCTAGAATTCAGCCCCAAGAGATTAGTCTTGTAAACACTTTAAACAGGAGTGGCAACATGAAATTATTAATAACAAGCGCACTATTATTTATAACCACTTCTCCTTTAGGCAAGATAAACCTGCTAAGTACATTCGTATTTATTACTAAGTAAGATGTATGCTCAATCTATACCCTAATATCATGATAAGAAGAGCAATTGCTTTTAAGTCAATTGATGATTGGGGTAAACTAGGTTTGAACACCAAACAATAAGAGCTGAACTTTGAAGCAGAACCCTTACATTAGATTTATTATTGCTTGCTTAACGGCGATATCGTTAAGCAGCATATCTGTTTCTGCTCAAAATACTAAAGCAGCACCAAAAACCAAATCTGAAGCGGCAAAAAAGGCTCAACAAAAGGTCAGCGGTAGGGTGTTAAGAGCAGAGTAAAAGTAAATATCGGGTTAAGGTGCTACAAAAATCTGGACGTGTGGTGTCTGTAGATGTCGATAAAAAATCAGGAAAAGTGAGTCAAAAGAAGAAAAGGGATTAAGAAGGTTTTCGTTGCGCTGGAAGAAAAGTCGCCTCCAGCAAAAATAAACACAAAGGATAAATAGGCTCCCAATGCGTATATTAATAGTAGAAGACGATAGCCGTTTACTTACCCAGCTAGACGTATTACTGCAAAAAAATGGTTATAGCGTGGACTTGGCAGATGACGGAGCAAAAGCGTTATTTTTATTACAAGAACATACTTATGACTTGGCCATCATTGATATAGGTCTTCCTGTGGTTGATGGATTTGAAGTGATCCAAAAAGCCCGTAAAAATGATGTCAGTTGCCCAATATTAATTCTGACTGCGCGGGATAGATGGCAAGAAAAAGTGGAAGGGTTAGATGCAGGAGCAGATGATTACCTGACCAAACCTTTTCACAACGAAGAGTTGTTGGCACGAATTAATGCGCTAATACGCCGCGCAGCAGGCAAAGCACACCCCACAATCGAAAAAGGCCCCATCAGCCTTGATACCCTAAGTGAAGAAGTAAAGGTTAACGACCAATACATTGAACTCACCGCATACGAATACAAAGTATTAGAATACCTGTTACTTAATCCTCAAAAAGTAATTTCTAAAACCGAATTGACTGAACATATCTATGATCAAGACTTCGACTTAGACAGTAATGTAATTGAAGTATTTGTCGGACGCTTACGTAAAAAAATTGACCCCGATGGCAGTATTAATCCCATTGAAACACTGCGTGGCCGAGGATATAGAATTAATCGTGAGCTGTAACTTGATTAGAAAAGCTAGTGCATAACCTATCCCTTAGATTAAGGAGTTTTGCTGCCGCGCTGCTCGCCCTGCTGATTTTTATTCCTCTGACGGCGGTAACCTTAGAAAAAGCGTTTAACAGCAGTTTAAGCCAATCAATGTTGCAACAGCTGCGGGTACAAAGCTTAACCTTAATCTCTGAATTTGAATTAGATAACACAGGCAGCCAAGCTGTGATGCCTGAACAGCTATACAATGACCAATTCAATATGCCTGGTTCTGGCCTTTACGCTTTTATTCAATCCGATAAGGGCGTGCTTTGGCAGTCGTTGTCTACTCTCAACTGGCAGCAACAACCTCAATTTTCAGCTCCAGCTATAGGCGCTGAAGCTTTTGTTGAAGATTTTTTGATGCAAAACAGTTACTTTTTGTATGCCTTTACCGCTGAATTTGGATCATCTTTGGGTTATCAGCCAGTGACCTTTTACATCCTACAAGATAAACAAGTGTTTAATACCGAGAAGAGCAAATTCGCCAACACCTTATGGAATTGGTTAGGGCTGATTGCGCTGTTATTACTGATTTTGTTATTGGTCAGTTTAAACGCCGCGTTGTTACCAATAAGTAGACTGAATAAGCAAATACGCCAAGCTGAAAATGGCCAACTTAAACGTATAGATCAGCGCTACCCGCCCGAGCTAGAAAAACTCAAAAACAGTATTAATCATTTATTAGACACCGAACAACAACAGCGCAGTCGCTACAAAAACAGCCTTAGCGATTTGGCTCATAGCCTTAAAACCCCCTTAGCGGTGTTATCTGGAACAGAGGGTTTACCCCAACAAGCTAGAGAACCTATCAATCAAATTAATCTACAAATACAGCGGCAACTCAAACGAGCCGTAGCAGGCACCACAAGTACATTCGAGCAAGCCGTACCCATTAAACCTGTGGTCGATAAATTGTTCAACGCTATGGGCAAAGTATACGCAGACAAACACTTAACACTTACCCATGATATTCAACATCAAGAATTAGGCTTTAACGGCGACATTACTGATTTAATGGAAATATTAGGTAATGTGTTAGACAACGCCTGTAAAGCTGCGACCAAACAAGTTAGACTATCAGTGTTAACTAGCCTGAATAAACTACTGATCCATATCGAAGACGACGGCCTCGGTATCCCAAAAGACAAGCGCGAACAACTGTTAGAAAGGGGCACACGCTTAGATAGTTATAAAGAAGGTCAAGGCATAGGCATGGCTGTAGTGGCAGATTTAGTATCTGCTTACCAAGGTCAACTCGAAATCAAACAGAGTGATTTAGGCGGTGCCAAACTCACTTTAGTTTTTCCTATTAAAGTGTGAAAATCGCTAAAAAGTGCCTAATTCATCATATTAAAATACATGCGAGAATTTTAATTTATTGATTTTAAAGACATTTTAAATTGGCATAATATCTGCTTTATCTGTTAAAAATGTCAATGATAATACCCATACCACCTCAAAATGCACGTTTCAGAAATTTGGGGTAGTATGGGTATATACCCAAAATCATTGGAACTGCATGGCGGCGGCAAACGAATGAGACCCCATGAGCTTAGTCCGCTAAGTGATTGGGGCGAATGAGTGCAGCCAACAAACAGGCAGTTTCAAGGATGACGGGTATAGAATTTAGGAAAGCAACATGGCCGTAATACTCGAAGACAGACCGATTGAAAACGTACGTGAAGAAGTTATCGATACACTGATTTATAACTACAGTCATGGAGTTATTTCTAATGAAGCGTTTGAACGCAGGCTAGATCAGGCCATGGCAAGTCAAAACCATCAAGAAATAGTCAACTTAGCAGCCGACTT
>QIJM01000414.1 GCA_003232445.1 Paraglaciecola arctica | reverse complement strand
TCAGAGAAAAGATCCAAAGAAGTTGGGGTTCGAAAAAGCTTGGGATCGGCACGAGGGCAACTTATTTCCCAATTTTTAAGTGAGTCATTCATGGTGACTATTTTAGCCTTTGCTTTAGCACTGCTTTTAGCAAGCCTTATTTTACCTTTCTGGACCAATCAATGGTTTTGGTTATATGGACTTGGTTTTACTGTTTTCACGGCCTTACTGGCGGGGAGCTATCCGGCCTTTTATTTATCATCATTCAGGCCGGTTAAAGTGCTTAAGAGCGCGATTGTTGCCGGAGGCGCGGCTGCAACTCCCCGAAAGGTTTTAGTGGTTTTTCAGTTTACCATTTCTATTGCTCTAATTATAGGAACCATTATTGTCAATCAGCAGATTCAATATGTGAAGGACCGACCTGTAGGATATTCCAGAGAAGGATTACTGACACTTCGACCGGGATCCCCGGAATATTGGGGAAAATACCAAGCCCTGAGGAATGAATTTAACAGGACCGGAGTAGTCACCGAAATCGCGGAAGCTAACTACCCTTTGACCACTACTCTAGGGAATAATGGGGGATTTGTATGGGAAGGTAAGGATCCCTCCTTTGACCCAGTTTTTAATACTATATCAGTAACACATGAATATGGTAGAACTGTAGGTTGGCAATTTATAGACGGAAGAGATTTTTCCAGGGACTTTCAAAGTGATTTATCTGGCGTTGTGATTACAGAATCAGCTTTAAAATTAATGGGACTGGAAAACCCGGTAGGACAAATAATAACTTGGGACCCCGGTTGGCGCGAAGCGGCTAACTTCACCATTTTGGGTGTGGTGAAAGACATGGTAAAAGGTTCTCCATTTGAAGCGGTGCGCCCAGCTATTATTTTCCCCTCTGTGAATGATTTGAGTTGGTTATTCATTCGCATCAATCCACAAATCAGTGCCAGTCAGGCACTGCCTAAAATTAAAGCGGCATTTAATAGCATAGTACCTTCTGCACCATTTGATTATCAATTTGCAGATGAAGCATATGATGCCAAGTTCCGGGCAGAAGAACGCATTGCCAAGCTGGCAGGTTTTCTGGCAGTGGTAGCAATCTTCATCAGTTGTTTGGGTCTGCTTGGTCTGGTGTCTTATATAGCCGAGCAACGAACCAAAGAAATTGGCATACGGAAAGTCCTGGGCGCTTCGGTTGCTCAAATATGGCGTTTGTTAACTCAGGATTTTCTAGTGGCCATTCCCATTGCTTACTATGTACTTAGCGGCTGGTTGCAAAACTACGATTATCGAATGGAAATCTCCTGGTGGGTATTTCTATTGGCCGCCTTAGGAGGGTTGGTGATTACCTTGCTCACAGTGAGTTATCAAGCTATTAAATCAGCTACGATCAATCCGGTGGATTCATTGAGATCGGAGTAAAGCAAATAATTATGCCTCGCCTGCCCTTTCTGTATACTCCATGAAAATAAAAAACCATGCTTAAAACCTACATAAAAATCGCCCTTAGAATTTTTGCCAAGCACAAGCTCTACATGTATTTGGCTGATCAACAAAACAGTTAATAAAATGTATTGGAATTACATTAAGACAACCATTCGCAATTTAATTAAGAATAGAAGCTCTACTCTAATAAACCTATTGGGTTTGTCAATCGGTATTGCATGCAGTTTATTTGCGTTTATTTGGATTAGCGATGAAATTGCTACGGATCAGTTTCATGTAAATTCGTCTAGATTATTCCGCATATTGTCCAAGACACATATGCAGGGAGAAGTTTCCGTAAGCATGTCTTTACCCTATCCAATGGAGGCTACTATTGAGAATGACTTTCCAGAAATAGAGCGGGTTGTAAGCCTAATAGCTAACCAGGAAATATTATTTCAGTACGAAAATAATCTACTTAAGAAAAAAGGAATATTCGCAAGTGATGATTTTTTCGAATTATTCACTTTCCCCCTAATATTGGGCGAGCCTGCCCAGGTGTTATCAGATCCTTCTTTTGGAGTAATTTCTGAATCCATGGCCAAAGTGTTATTCGGAGCTGATTGGCGTGTACGTGAAGATATTCTGGGCCAAATAATAACATACAATCATGATAAATATTTTTTGCTGACAGGCGTATTTAGAGATGTTCCGGATCAATCTACCCTTCAATTTGACTGGTTATTACCAGTAGTTGTTTACGCTAAAAATAATAAGAGTTATGATAATTGGAGCGACTGGCGATATCAACAATATGCTCTTGTTGCCGAAGGTACTAGACTACAATTTCTTAACGAAAATTTAGCACCAGTGTTAAATCTTCATGACAAATATTTGCAAAGCCATTCAGAGAAGCAAGTTGATGTTTTTATGTTGCCATTTAAGGGCTTGCACTTACATGGAAAATTTGAAAATGGCGAAGCGGTAGGTGGTCGAATCGAATATATACGATTATTCGCTATTGTGGCTTTTTTAATTCTTGTCTTGGGTTGTATTAACACTATAAATATGTCCACAGCCAGTTCATCGCAACGAGCCCGAGAAATTGGCGTAAGAAAAGTTATAGGAGCAACACGCTCCTTGATTATCAAGCAGTTTTTGGGTGAATCACTAATACTTGTGTTAGTATCCGCTCTATTGGCATTATTAATGGTTTATCTTTTATTACCCAGCTTTAATCATATGACGGGGAAAGAGTTATATCTACCATGGACTTCTCTATCATTTTGGATAATCCTGTCGGCAATCGTAGGAGTAACTGCTTTACTGGCTGGATTGTATCCGGCATTTATATTATCCTCATTTAATGTAGTTACTGTATTTCGGGGCCGGCTAACGGTGGGTTCTAAGGGTAAAAAATTGCGAAAGGGTTTGGTACTATTTCAATTTACCCTATCACTCATGATGTGCATCGCAGCATTAATCATTTATTGGCAAATCCAATACATTCAGACTAAACCTTTAGGGATGGATATGGAACATACATTCGTGTTTCCATTAGGTGATAACGATAATAATCCTGAAGTAATAAAGGATCAATTGATGAAGCAAAATGGTATTACCGATGTTTCGTTAGTAAACCAGGACCCAATTTCCATTCAAGTAAGTTCTACCCCAAAATGGGAGGGAGCAGATCCTGAAAATCGAACTCAGTTTCTAACAAACTTCACGGATGACAATTTTTTGCCAACTATGAACATCCCATTGGTATCAGGGCGTAATTTTGATCTGAATCTGACAACCGATAAAAATAAATTTGTAGTGAATGAGACAGCTGCTCGAGTATTAGGATTTTATAATCCCATAGGTAAAATTATAGAATTTTGGGGGTTAAAAGGAAAAATAATCGGGGTGACGAAGGATTTTCATATGCAGTCATTTCATCATACCATTAAACCACTAATTATTGGCTATAATCCCCAGTTTGCTAAACATGTTTTAGTAAAGCCAGAAGCTGGAAAAATCAAAGAGGCAATAGAGGGCGCAAAGTCAGTTTACAAAGTTCATTATCCAAATGATGTATTTGAATACAGTTTTCTTGACGATAACTATCGAAAACTCTATGGTAGCGAGACAACAGTTGGGCTACTAGCCGCAATACTAGCGATTGTTAGTGTTGTTATTGCTTGCCTGGGCTTGGTCAGTTTAACTTCTTATACCATCACACTTCGCAGGAAAGAAATTGGAATCAGAAAAGTACATGGAGGTTCAGTAAATAGCATTATGTGGTTGTTCTATCGTGATTTTATTATTCTGAATCTGATTAGCTTCGCTTTAATTGTTCCTATTGCATTTTATTTATTATCTAATTGGTTGGAAAACTATGCTTATAGGGTAAATCTTTCGTGGTGGTTATTTGCTGGTCCTGGAGTGCTTTTATTAATAATAGTTTTGTTGGCAGTCAGTAGTCAATCATTGCGAGCGGTCAGAGTAAATCCAATCGCATTTCTCCGTTATGAATAAATTCTACAAACACATAAAATATGAAATTCACGGGCCTTTTACACTTTACAGTTTACGCCATACTCTCTGCTCCATACTCCATGTAAATAAATAACCATGCTTAAAAACTACTTAAAAATCGCCTGGAGAAATCTCCAAAAACATAAAAGTAATTCTGCCATTAACATATTCAGTCTATCCATTGGCATGACGGCTTGCATGATAATTTTTCTTTTTGTCACCGATGAATTGTCCTTCGATTCTTTTCATCCAAAAC
>QIJM01000581.1 GCA_003232445.1 Paraglaciecola arctica | reverse complement strand
CGACGCACTAGACCGGTATTTTCAAAATCTATACCGTCACGCACACCTGCTGGCATAGCGACCACTAGATTGCCTGAACAGACACGGATTTGTGCGCCGTGCATGGGCGAATTAGCTAAGCCCATGGTCAATAACGCTTCTACCTGTGCACGCACCGAGCCTGCTGCGTCTTTCACGCATTCAAGGGTTTGTTTATCGGTTATACGAATGTCTTGGTGAAAGCGAGGAGGTAAGTTGCGCAGTGCCACGCGTTGATCGATTTGTGGTCTTGCACCATGCACTAAAACCAAACGTACACCTAAGCTGTTTAACAAGGCAATATCATGAATGATGTTAGCGAAGTTGGCTTCTTCGATGGCTTCGCCACCAAACATCAAGACAAAGGTTTTACCCCTATGTGCATTGATGTAAGGCGCCGAATTACGAATGATTTTAACGCTGTCAATGTGTGAAACGACCACAATTAATCCTTACTTATTTTGCGCTAATTCAGCGTCTAAAGCCTTAGTTACTGGGTCAATACCTGTACCCCCCAAGATGCTGCGTTTATCGACTAAATATTCCAGTTGCAATATTGCGTATACATCATTTTCAATTAAGTATGAGTGCTGCTTCAGTTCAGCAATGCTTAATTCTTCGATGGCTTTTTTCTTATCTAACGCAGCTAATACCACTTGACCTGAAATGTCATGGGCGGTTCTAAATGGAATGCCCTTAGCTACAAGGTAATCGGCTAATTCAGTGGCATTGGCATAACCTTCACGGGCTGCTTTGGCACAGCGTTCTGAATCCAGCTTAATGCTGTCGATTACCTCGCAGGCAATACACAAACAGATATGCCACTGAGTCACTGCATCAAGCAAACCTTCTTTGTCTTCTTGCATATCTTTGTTGTACGCAAGGGGCAAACCTTTCATAGTGACTAACATGCCTTGTAAACTGCCGAATACACGGCCACATTTACCACGCATTAGTTCTAGTGCATCGGGGTTTTTCTTTTGTGGCATCAATGATGAACCAGAGGTCACTTCATCACCTAAAGTAATAAATCCGGCTTCACCAGAGTTGAAAAAAATCAAGTCTTCGGCCATGCGCGACATATGCATCATGCTGGTGCTGGCAGCAAATAAAAGTTCCAATACAAAATCACGATCCGATACCGCATCTAAACTATTTAGACAGGGGCTATCGAAGCCTAACTCGCTGGCGATTTCATAACGATCAATGGGGTAGGTGGTGCCTGCTAGTGCGCCACAACCAAGAGGTGACTGGTTTAAGCGTACTCTTAAGTCACGTAATCTGCTGATATCACGTTTAAACATTTCCACATAGGCTAAACACCAGTGTGGGTAACGCACAGGTTGAGCGCGTTGTAAGTGAGTATAACCGGGCAAAATAACGGTTTTGTTGTTACTAGCGGTGCCAACTAAAGAGGCTTTGACGTTTTCTAAATCGGTAATCAATAGGTCAATGTGTTCACGTGTCCACAATCTAAAGTCTGTGGCCACTTGATCATTACGGCTGCGACCAGTGTGTAATTTGCGAGCTATATCACCGAGCTGTTCAATCAGTATGGCTTCTACAAAACTATGAATGTCTTCTTCATTACTGGCATCAAAGTCCAAGGTACCCGCTTCGGCTTTAACTAACAAAGCTTGTAATGCTTGTTCAAGTTGCTGTTGTTCGTCTTGGGTTAATACACCGGCTTTATAAATGGCCTTTGACCAAGCGATTGAACCGCGGATATCTTGGCTAGCTAATGCACGGTCAAAGGGTAATGAATCGTTCACCCTTCTAAACATCGCACTGCTGCCATTTTGGAAACGCCCGCCCCATAAACTCATTATTCGATACCTGTGTTTTTAAAAGCTATGCCTTGTTTATTCATCGCATCGATACGGCTAGATAGGCTGAACAGACGAATAAAACCTTCAGCGTGGCTTTGGTCGTAAACGTCATCTGCGCCAAAGGTTGCAAAGTCTTCTGAATACAAACTGTTTGGAGATTTTCTTTGAGTAACCGTGGCTTGACCTTTGTACAATTTAATCACTATTTCGCCAGTGACTTTTTGTGCGAAGCTTGCAGCACCCGCTAAAAGTGAATCGTTTAAGGCTGTGAACCAACGGCCATCATACATAACATGTGAATACTCAAGACCGATTTGCTCACGGTATTTAAGTGATGCTTTGTCTAATACCAAACACTCTAGCGCTTTATAAGCTTTCATCATCACAGTGCCGCCTGGCGTTTCGTAACAACCACGAGATTTCATGCCTACTAAACGGTTTTCGACAATATCGATACGGCCGACACCGTGGGCTGCTGCAATTTCATTCAACTTCATCAATACGCCGTAAGGCGTTAACTCTTCGCCATTAACTTTGGTTAATTTGCCTTTATTAAAGCTAAGTTGAATACGTTCGGCTTTATCAGGTGCGTCTTCTGGATCAACTGTCATTGTCCAGATCCCTTTAGTGGGTTCACACCAGGGATCTTCTAGCTCGCCACCTTCATGAGAGATATGCCAAGCGTTTGCGTCACGGCTATAAATTTTAGTCAAAGAAGCCGTGCATTCAATGTTTCGTTCGGCTAAATAATCCAGTAAGTCTTCACGAGAGACCATTTCCCACTCGCGCCAAGGAGCGATAACCGCTAAATCTGGCGCAAGAGCAGCAAAGGTGCCTTCGAAACGTACTTGATCGTTACCTTTACCAGTACAACCATGGCAAAGCGCATCTGCACCTACTTTTCGGGCAATTTCTACTTGAGCTTTAGCAATAATAGGACGCGCCATAGACGTACCGAGTAAGTACTCACCTTCGTATACTGCACCAGTAGTAATGGTTGGATAGATATAATCTGTAACATTCGCTGGCGCCAGTAGCGATAGCTTTTTCACGGAGTCCAATTAACTCTTCGTCGCCTTGACCTACATCAGCCGCAAAAGCGATAACTTCACAGTGATAGGTTTCTATTAACCAAGGAATAATAGCCGACGTGTCTAAGCCACCTGAATAAGCCAGTACGACTTTTTTGATGGGTTTATGTTGTGCAATTGCCATGGTATTTCCTGTTTAAAAGCAGCGGCGAGCTAATAGCCACGAGCTAACACATTGCTGCATTAATTTAGTTTCGTTCTGCAAAGTCATTTAAAGGTGGCTTTACTCAATCTGTATTTTTTACAATCTGTTCGAAGTTGTTTTCAATTTCTTGGTTCGAAGTCTTTTGCTAACAGCTCGACTAAAATCGCATTTTGACCGTGCATTCTATTTTCTGCTTGT
>QIJM01000119.1 GCA_003232445.1 Paraglaciecola arctica | reverse complement strand
GAAAAATATGAATGCAGAATAAAAGCCCATGGCAAGACTCCCACAGGTGGAATTTCTGGTGCCCTTTCACGTATACCACTGGGACGTACAGTCGCCGATAAATTGCAGAATACTATGGCCTGCACCTGGCGACAGTGAGTCGAATTACCCGTGGGGAGATGTTGCAATACGAGAACTGACCCCGTTAGCTCGCTCAACGGATCCATCCCGGTTGTCTCCGTTGAGGAGCTGAAGAGCCGCGTTCAGGTATTCGATAGCCGCTTCACAACGATCATGGCGCTTCGGGGTGACAGCTTTGTGTAGAGTGGCGCCTGCCAAAATCAATCGGGCTTGCAGAGCCGCACAACAAGCGGATCGAGTGGACGCGCCGCCCTGCGGGCGCCGCGCCACTCAGCCTTTGCGTTATGTTTTAAGGAGGTTCTATTCATGAAGGGTGATGCGCTAGTTAGTTCCTTATGGGCTTTGTGGAATACACAAGAGTCATTGTTACAAGATTATCGATCAATATTCATTTCTTCTGAATCGATTTTATTATCATTGTCAGTAGCGGTCTTGTCATTAGGCGAACCTTTTTTTGCAATAATTCTCACGATACCTGGAATATTTATTCATTCATTATGGAGGGCTATATGCACAGCAAGAGGTCGAGATGTCACTTTTTCACAGAGGTTGATTGAAAAGGTAGAATTAGGTGATATAAAAGAATTGGATGTACTGTGTGAGTTTAAGCGCTATCAAAAAGAATTTCATTCAAAGAAAGGCTACATTTTAAATGACTGGTGCCTAAATGATGATGAAACTTTTAAGGAAATGCAAAGATCAAAAACGCGAGTAAAAATGGATAAATATTTGCCCAACACATACTTCATTTTATGGTTACTTGTAATTGTAATATTTTTGTATCAGATAATAAAAACATAATAAGACAAATGTACTCGGCAGTTTAAAGCGCCGCTTCTCGTTCCTCGTCGCTCTACTTTAAACTGCCGGTTAAAGCAAGCGTAGCCCGGATGGAGTACAGTTGGACATTCCAAAAGCAAGCAGATTTGTATGCCTATTCTTGCCTAAATCGCGCAATTCTTGTTATGCTATGCCGAAACAAGGGAATAAATGGTTAGACCTTAACAGAGAAATAAATGAATCAAATACCAGCTTCAACACAGTGGACGTTAGATGCAGCCGGTGACACAGGTCGCTCTTCGGTTAATTCGGTGTACATGATTGTGTGCCCACATACTGGCTCAAAAGGTTCAGGATTTCTAATTGAAAATGGCTTTATAATCACAAATGAGCATGTAGTCAGAGGCTGCACAGCAAATCAGATAGTTACTGTTTCCACATATGGAAACCAAATCCAAATAGCGCAAACCTGGATTGATACCAATCTTGACTTGGCGATTCTCAGGCCACAAACAAGGTTAAATGGCGGTTTACATCTTTCTAATACTAGTAACCTACAAGTTGGAGAATCGGTGACTACATGGGGCTATCCGCTTGGGTATAACGGGCCAGCACCATTGTTGTCTGTAGGTTATCTTGCTGGATTTTCATCTCACCAAGTCGGAACGATTCAGAAAAAGCATCTGATTGTAAATGGTGCATTCAATTCAGGAAATTCTGGTGGTGCACTATTTAGAGCCTCCGATAATAATGTTATTGGAATTGTCGTAAGTAAACATGCACCAATTAGTCAATTCCATCAGCAAGCTATAGATGTGCTCTCTCAAAACAGTAGTGGCGTCTGTTTTGCCGCCACAGATAGAAATGGAAACACCCAAACTTTTGTTGAATCTCAGATAGTTGCAGACTTGCTAGTTCATTTGAGAAGCTTAACCCAAGTAATGATTGGGGAAGCAATTGCTGTTGAAGAGTTACAATCAATGCTTGTGGAGAATGGTCTTGCAAACTAAGTATAATAATCGCGTCAACTCAGACTGGCTTTTCCGCTGCGCTCCAAAGCCAGCCGGTTACGCGAAGTGTTAGGCAACAAAATGTATGACCTATACCGATGCAATGAAGACGACTCAGTAAGATTCATCCTTGGAAAAGACGGAATCAATGAGTTATTTGTTGTTGGCCTGAACCCCAGCACAGCTAATAAAGAAGAATCCGACATAACGGTAGCCAAGGTTGAAACTGTTGCGAAAAATAATGGTTATGATGGTTTTGTTATGGTAAACCTCTACCCACAAAGATCTACTAACCCTAATCGACTTCCTGAAAAGGGAGATGATGGTTTGATAATAAAGAATATAGAGATCATCAAAGCATTAGCAAAAAATCAGAATGTGCCTGTGTTTTGGGCTGCATGGGGCAGCGGGATTGTAACTCGATCCTATCTTATAAAAGCATTAAATGTATTAACTAGAAAAATACGCCCCCTTGGTGCCAAATGGGTTCATTATGGCGAGCTAACAAAATATGGCCACCCAAAGCACCCCTCAAGGTTGTCATATTCGTGGGTGTTCTCTGACTTCGATGTTGTAAGCTATGTTCAGAATGTTGCCTAACGAATAAGGATAGATCGTGAGAGCGAAGCGAGCCACGATCTTATCCTGTGGTTGGACAAGCCCGATCATGGCGCCGGACTCTATATATAAGCAATTATCTTTTTTTTGATCGGGGAGAATAGGGGTCAGTTCTCGTATTGTAATATTCCTGTAACTGACGTAGACTATGGCCTATGGCAAGACCCCTGCGTATTGAATTTCGTGGCGCCCTTTATCACGTGACCTCACGTGGTGATCGGCGCGAAGTGATTTTCGAGGATGACGAAGATCGGTTGACATTTCTGCGCACTCTGGCGGAGGTCGTTGAACGATTCCATTGGCTGTGCCACGCCTATTGTCTGATGGGCAACCATTACCATCTGCTGGTGGAAACACCGGATGGCAATCTCTCTAAAGGCATGCGCCACCTCAATGGTGTCTATACGCAGGCAACGAACCGGCGTCACACGCGAAGCGGCCACTTGTTTCAGGGCCGCT
>QIJM01000413.1 GCA_003232445.1 Paraglaciecola arctica | reverse complement strand
TATCTTCTGTCCACAGCTTTTTACCTAATCGACCTTGGTTATTATCAATCACGGCATTGGCCGCTTTTAATATGTTGCCAGTAGAACGGTAATTTTGTTCCAGCCTTATGGTTTTCGCACCCTTAAAATCCCGTAAGAAATGTTGGATGTTTTCTACATTTGCGCCACGCCAACCATAGATAGATTGATCATCATCGCCAACAATAATCATATTGTTGCTAGGGGCGGCAAGTATGCGTAACCAAGCATATTGAATGTTATTGGTATCTTGAAATTCGTCTACCAAAATCGCTCTAAAGCGTTTTTGATAGTGTTGTAGCACCGACGGATTGTTTAACCATAGTTCATGCGCTCTGAGTAATAATTCAGCAAAATCAACTAACCCTGCGCGATCGCACGTCTGTTGATAGGTCTGATAGATCTCACGCATTTTTTGTTGAATCGCATCACCATGTGTTTCGATATGCTGTGGGCGTAATCCTTCGTCTTTATTACCGTTGATATACCACTGCACATGTTTGGGAGCCCAATGTTTTTCGTCGAGATTAAGGCTTTTAAGCACGCGCCTAATCAATCGATATTGATCATCTGAGTCTAAAATAGTGAAGTTTTCTGGAAGGCCAACGTCAGCATGATGAGTACGTAGTAAGCGGTGAGCGATACCATGAAAAGTACCAATCCACATATTATTCAGTGCGCTGCCTTGTAATTGCTCTACGCGGCCACGCATTTCTTTGGCGGCCTTATTGGTAAAAGTCACCGCCAAAATACCGTATGGGGCAATGCCCTCAACTTCCATTAACCATGCAATGCGATGCACCAAAACTCGGGTTTTACCGCTGCCTGCACCCGCTAAAATAAGCATGTCAGATGCAGGAGCGGCCACCGCATCGCGTTGTTTGTCGTTTAACTGGTCAAGAAGTCGAGATACATCCATTATACTAAAGAATACATTAGAAAAATATTTTTCCACTATATCAGCAACATTGCATTTAAATACACTAAACTCATCCATATATAGATATGTAATTGCCCAAGTTAAATAGTAGAGAAAATATGAGTATTGAATTCTGGCAACAACTAAAAGACGAAGCAGAGCAACTTGTTGATAACGAACCTTTACTGTCGAGTTATGTACATACTTGTATTTTGGCTCACCATAATTTCGAAACGGCGTTAAGTTTTATTTTGTCGAACAAACTGGCTGATGATGTAATCAGTGCGCTGCCTGTCAGAGAGATGTTCGAACACAGTTACCTAATGAATCCCCAAGTAGTAGAAGCGGCAATTTACGATATTCAAGCTGTGTTTAAGCGCGATCCTGCAGTGCATTCGTTTCTTACCGTGTTACTTAATTTTAAAGGCTTTCAAGCCATTCAAGTGCACAGATTAGCCCATCAACTTTGGATAGCTGATCGCAAGGATTTAGCCTTGTTTATTCAAAGCCGTAACTCGGAAGCTTTATCGGTGGACATTCATCCTGCGGCAAAAATAGGTCAAGGCGTCATGTTCGATCATGCTACTGGAGTTGTGGTGGGTGAAACCGCTGTTATTGAAAATAATGTGTCTATCATGCAATCCGTGACTCTTGGTGGTACTGGCAATGAAGCAGGTGATCGCCATCCAAAAGTGCGTGAAGGTGTAATGATAGGTGCAGGTGCTAAAATTTTAGGTAACATTAATATCGGTGAGGGGGCTAAAATAGGCGCTGGTAGTGTGGTACTCGATGACGTGCCAGCGCATGTCACAGTGGCCGGTATCCCAGCTAAAATTGTTGGTAAACCTACCTGCCAAAAGCCTTGTGAAACCATGCAACAGAATATATTAGAAGATTAATTCTTATTTAAATTACCCGTACAATTTCTAAATAAGCTCTAACAGCTGGGTTAAATGACTTAGTTGAATATGGGGTAAAACGTGTGCTTTTTCATTACGCATATTCATACTTCTATCTTCAGCATACCAAGCCGTTTGATAACCCGCTCTAAGGGCTCCATATATGTCTTTTGGCAAGTTGTCTCCTACATGTAAAATGTTTCCATGAGGAATATTCAGCTGAGCTTGTGCTGCATCAAACATGGCCTTATCGGGTTTCATGGGCAATTCCACACTAGCCTTAAAGCAGCCACAAAAATACTCTTCAAGTCCAATCTGTTGTAGGTCAACATTACCATTGGTGATGGCTACTAAAGGTAGCCTATCCGATAAAGTTTTCAATAAAGAATGAATGTTTCTGTTTAGAGTGAAGTTACTTCTTTGAAAATAGAAATGTTCAAAACACAGTGTAGTTGCCGCATTTAGCTCGTTGCCCAATAACCCCAATTCCATAAAACCAGACTTTAGGGATAATCGCCTCAATTCACCCATGTCATTTTTTAGTGATGGATTCGATAAAATATGTGCTTTTTGTTGAGTGCGCCAAAAACTCTTGTTTACATGTCTAGTTGCAGGATATTGCTTGTGCATTAATTCAATTAAGGAATGTTCTGCTTTGACAATCACACTAGTATTTTCGTATAAGGTGTCGTCTAAGTCGAATGTAATGGCTTGAATGGGCTTGAGTTTTTTATAGAAAATCATTTAGGACTATATGTTCTTTTTAAATATACTGGTTATTTTGACTTTTTCTCTCTGGGGTGTGCACTGTCATATACGTGGGCCAGATGTTGAAAGGTTAAGTAAGTATATACTTGGGTTGTAGATAAGTTAGTGTGTCCCAGTAATTCTTGCGCCCCTCTTAAAGTCTGAACTTGATTCTAGAACATGAGTAGCAAAACTAATAAGTCAGCATTTTAGGTAGCAAAACACCCAAAAATTGCTGCAGTTGGGTGATCAGTAAGATATCCATATCTGGATTAAAATGACCCGGATCTTTGCTACCTATTGCCAAAATTCCGAGCTCACCTAAATCACCAATAAGTAATAAAGCAACTGAGTTAGCTTCCTGATCAGCAAACAATAACTTACGTTCATGATCACTTAAACGGCCA
>QIJM01000068.1 GCA_003232445.1 Paraglaciecola arctica | reverse complement strand
GATAGCACAGGGGCGAATGCACATGAAACAGGCCCCGCTATTTGGAAAATTAAAATAGCCGAAATGGAAAAGTAAGTTTTGTATTAAGGTTAATACATGACGGTGAATTTTAATTTGTCTTCATGTCTGTTCTTATTTTTATATTGTGAGTAATTCAAATTATGATGCCTCAAATTGATGACCCAACCCTTCTTATCTCATTGTTTGCTTTATTTGTTCTCGGACTTTCAATCGGTATTTTTATTGGTGTCAGGAGAACTGAAAAAAAAGCAAAACACTTAATTGAGCAAACCAATTCAGTTAATCTGCTTCAAGAAAAACAACTACGCGATCAACTCGCTCAACAAGATTTAACAATTAAAGCATTAACCTCAGAGCAACGAGCTGCTCTGCAAGAACAAATGCTCACGCAAAATAAGTTAGGTCAGTTGACTCAGCAAGTAGAACGGATTGCTGAGCTAGAAATAGAAAAACAACAATGGCAGCAGCAATACCAACACAGCAATAAACTTGCAGGTGAATTACGCACCCAATTAGAGTCGCAAGCCGCTCGTTTTGAACAAGAACAAATTGCCAGTCAGGATAAATTACAGTTGTTAGAAGCAGCCGAAAAACGCTTACAAGAACAGTTCGAGAATCTCGCCAACAAAATCTTTGAACAGAAACAAGAAAAGTTTAGCCAATCAAGTAAGGCTGGGCTGGATTCTATTTTGTTGCCGTTAAAAGAGCAGATTGAGGGCTTTAAAAAACAAGTCACAGATCAATATGTCAAAGAAGGGCAGGAGCGTGCGTCCCTGAAAACTGAAATTTTGGGCTTAAAACAGCTTAATCAGCAAATTACCCACGATGCAGCCGCGTTAACCAAGGCCTTAAAAGGTGACAACAAAGTCCAAGGTAACTGGGGTGAGGTGGTTTTAGAGAGAGTGTTAAAAGAATCTGGACTGCGCGAGGGGCATGAATTTGATACGCAAGTCGCGCTAAAAAATGAGCATGGGAAAAGTTACCAGCCAGATGTGGTAGTGCATTTACCCAATGACAAAGATGTGGTGGTTGACTCCAAAGTATCCCTCGCTGCCTACGAGCGTTATTTTAATGAATATGACGATGAATTAGCGCGCGCTGTGCACTTAAAAGACCATATCAACTCGTTGCGCAATCATATAAAAGAATTAGGTAAAAAAGACTATCAGGACTTAAAAGGCATTCGCACCTTGGATTATGTGCTGATGTTTATCCCTATTGAGTCGGCGTTTTTGCTTGGGGCTGATCAAGCGCCAGAGTTGATGAAACTAGCTTTTGATAACAACATCATGCTGGTTAGTCCGACTAACTTGCTGGTGGCACTACGTACAATCAATAATATTTGGCAATACGAATATCAGAATCAAAACGCACAAAAAATTGCCGGTAATGCGGCTAAACTTTACGACAAATTTCACGGTTTTATGCTTGATATGGATAAAGTGGGTAAAGCCATAGAATCAAGTCAGAAGAGTTATGATAGCGCTATGAATAAACTATCTACAGGTAAGGGCAACCTTGTAAGGCAAGTAGAACAGTTCCGTAAACTAGGTGTGCAGAGTAATAAAAAACTGGATGAAAATTTGCTGGATAATGCCGAAGTTGAGGATGATCGAGAATAAAAAGCCGCGACGAGCTTTGTAGCTGTGAAATTCGTTAGTGTTTACGGTTAATTTTTCTAGTAACGCTGCTACTTACCGCTTTAATCAAACATAAAAAAAACGGCCTCAAAAGAGGCCATTTTTAAAGGTAAGCAGGATAAGCTACTCACCGTCCATGTTGAACTTTCAGTTCGTTCAAGAACAATTCTTTGCGAAGCGCGAAGCTTATATTCTATTGTTCAGAGCGACTACTATTGCCGAGCTATCTAAACCATTTTCAGAAGCCCAAGCCAATACCGTTTTGCCATCTTTCTCAGGGGCTTTCAAATCACGTTTTGGCATTTTTTTCACCATCAAGGTGCCTGTTTCAACAGCGTTGTTAAGCATGGCTGTGCGAATAAGGCTGTTGCCACCACAAGATACACCTGTGTAGTAATCTTTAAGTTTTAATCGGTAATCAGATTGAACACGTTTCATTTTTTTACGTAGTTCACCTTTGTCATCCGCTTTAACAATTGTACAGATGTTTTGTAATGCTTCGCTGACATCAGCTTGAGCGTTGCCAGCAAAAATTAAAGAAGCGGTTGCAATGACGATAGAATTTTTAACTATTTTCAACATGGTTAAGTTCCTCGGTGTTTAAGTTTATTTGCAGATGTTGCTGTGTTTTGATGTATCCAATTAAAGACCATTTAAAGTGATTGAAAAATCTACAAGGTGATACTTAGGTATGAGGAGTGATAACTTTATTTTAGCGAGGAATTTAAAATCTTAACGGTTTAAAATCAAGTGCATGCACTGACGCTTACCGCCAACAAAGGCATCATTATTGTGCCCGACAACCCTGTGTCCCATAGCAGCTCTTACCTTCGTTAACATAAGCCGAACTGTCTTCCAGTTCACTTCAGCTTGCTTAGCCTTAACGCTGAAATACTGCCTTTGTTTGAGCCTATAAAATACAGGCCCAAAACCATTTGAGTAACGGTAGATGACTACCATGAAATAAAGTGCCTGACAGCACCGATGTTTGCTTGTGGCAATGGCTGCATTCGGTTAATTCTCGGCAATGAAGGTCAATACCATTGTCGTGACCACATTGAGGACACATAAACCCATTTGGCCACTTCATTTCCATCACCTGCTCATCCAGTATTTCAAATAGAAAGCCTTCTTTCAAATAAGTTTTAGCATTAGGCAACGATTTAAATTTATCATAGGGCGTCATCATATTTTCATAAGAATATTTTTTACGTTGTTTTACCTTGCTGTCCGTTGTTATTTCTGGAAAAAAACAGGGATCAGATAGCGCTCGCTTATTTGTTCAACCGAGCAAACCACTTCAAACTGAGTCACCTCATCAACCGCATTGATGTGGTAAACGCCTT